>JAUVGT010000127.1 GCA_030593645.1 Deltaproteobacteria bacterium | reverse complement strand
ACCAATTATGACGGTTTCGTAAAAAGTCTAAGTTAGCGCTGACGTTTCACAATCATTCAACGACCGAGAAGGACGCTTCATGATTGCGAAATTTGCACACCTTTAATTTAAATTTTTTACGAAACCATCAGTATTAACCTGCTTTAATAATACCGTTTAGATTAAAAAAGGAGAACTCAAATGTCTGAAACCGCCGTAACACCTAAAGAATTTAATAAAGCACTGGATGTGGGTCGTCCGCCAAACATAAAACACTTATTCCCGAATTCAAAAGCATTGATTGTTAGCGGTAAATATATTGACGTGGCAATGCGCGGGAAGGGAAAAGCAATGACCATGGCTGCTAACGGAAGGAATCATTTCGTAATACGCGGGGTTCTTCAGGCGGCTCAAAAAGCGAACGCGGCCATAATCATTGAAATCGCAAGATCTGAAGGAGGGGCGAGTGCCTATTGTGCTGTAAACTACTGGAATATCGCAAGACAGGTAGATTCTGTCTGCAATGAACTGGGAATCACCATACCTGTTGCGATACACGCAGATCACTACGGAATTAAAAAAGAAGAGGATATTGGAGCCGCCAAAATAGAGATCCCTACAATTTTTGAAGCAGGAATAACATCTATTGCAATTGACGCGTCACATATGCCTGATGATAAAAACCTTCTGGCAAATATTGATCTATATCCATTTATTCCGGCATGGGCCGGACTTGAAACGGAGATTGGAGAAATCAAAGGTAAAACCGGTCTTTCGACCAAGGAAGAAGCCCTGTTTCTGATCCAGGGTCTGAATGCCCATGATATTTGCCCGGACTGGATCGCATTGAATAACGGTACTGTTCATGGTATTGAACAAAGCGGCCAGGGGATACAGGTTGATTTAACAAGAGAAATTCATGAGACACTTGAAAAATATAAAATCTCCGGCGCCCAGCACGGCACTTCCGGGAACAATTCAGACAGGTTAAGGGATATTGTCGCCAGGACACATACCACCAAAGCAAATGTGGCAACTGCCCTCCAGATGATTTCATGGGGTCTTGAAGTGAATGACTATGGGAATGCCATACTCGATGGCAATGGGGATTTTAACAAGGTTACGGGTGAAGGCGTCACTGAAAAAATGTGGGTTGAAATGGTTGCCTATGCCCGGGCAAACAATCTTAAAGGCGGTAATTACAAGAAGCTCAATCTGCCGTTTGAAAACAGACTGCTTGGACAATCTGAATCTACACGAAAAAATATGGTTAAACGCGTGGAATCATTTGTATACAACATGCTGGTCAATGTCCTAAATGCTGAAAATACAGCACAAATTGCCATCCAGGATATCATCAGAAACGGTTCTCATGATCCCGGCCCAAAAGTTGAAAGAATGGAGAACCCTGAAGAGTGGACCAGGGAAAAAATAAATGATCGTGCGGCACTGATCGATTCTGACAAGGGCGAGAAAGGAGATTTTGACGATTAGCCATGCATAAAAAAAAATTTTGCCCGTTTTGCGGGAATCGCCTTACAAAAAAGGAGTGCGAAGGTATGCTGCGCCTTTTTTGTGAGAAATGCAATGAACCGATATATGAAAACCCTGTACCGGCTTCATGCGTTATTGTGGCAAAAAAAAACACAGATATACTTCTAGTAAAACGGAGTGTGGATCCCAAAAAAGGATACTGGTGCCTTCCAGGCGGTTATATGGAACTTGGTGAATCGCCTGAACAGGCAGCCTTGAGGGAATTGAAGGAAGAAACCGGGCTTACCGGTCAGATTGATATGCTGCTCGGCGTTACCGCAAGCAACAGCGATCAGTACAATAGCGTTCTCATGATTGGTTACCTCACACGCCGGACCGGAGGAACACTTACTCCGGGAGATGACGCGCTCGAAGCGGCTTATTTTAAGCCCGACAGCCTTCCTGAAATAGCCTTTGACAGCCATAAACGTTTTATCAGAATTTATTACGCATCATATTCCAATAAATAAACGATATATCTCGAGGATTGATCCGCTTCAGGCGGATTGCTCCACACCGAAACCGGGCCTGAGAGAAGGCTTTGAAACCACTTCTACCAATACATATCCTGGTTCAGCTTTTCTACCAGATGATTAAATGGTGCTGAAAAAGATTGAATATATATTGTTCTTATGGTTGATTCTAATTTAAACTGTTTGATTTCAGATCTATGTTTGGATTTAAATTGTTTTAAAGCCTTTAGCGAATCCCCAATTTTGTTCTTTTCAACCAATCTCTTTATATCAGCAAGCTTTCCAAGCAATTTGCATCGTTCCTTTATATTATTCAATCTTTGTTCCTGATCACTTGCAATATTAATGCTGTATTTCCGCAATATTTTTTCATGGTTGAAAATAGTCTGTTTTATTTCATCAGATCGATTCAATGAAAAACACTCAGTTATCTTATCGGTCACCATCAGTTCTATGAAAAATTTTTCAAGCTCACTGATCATAATCCTGAAAACTATCTTTTTATATTCATCATCCAAACCTTGAAAATATTTTTCCCTAAATCCTATATTTCGTTCCAGTTTGTCATAAAACAGGCCTCGGGCAAGAATATCAGGCTCTTTATGCCCTGTATCTCCCTTCTGCTCCATGATAGTTAAATATATCTCCTTTATCTTAAAAACATTAGCAGCAGAATATTTTTTCTCTACAGCTCGTTTAATCAGGCTGGCAATAAATCCGGTATCATGGTTTGTTTCCAACCGGTTCCCCAAAGAATCCAGAAAAACCAGAGAATCGATCACTTTTTGATTAAAATCGGGCTGGGTATTGTCTATAAATTTAAAAATTAATTGATCATTATAAACAGGATAAAAACGCCACAATATATGCTGACAAACAGCCGCGGATAACAGTACATCTCTCCAGAACGGATTCTCAATACTTAATATCGCTGGATGTATGAGAATTTTCCCCTCAATAACAGACCCTCCGGTAAGACACACCACAGAATCATCAGGTGCGATCTTCACTGTATTGGGAATCCCATCTGTGTACATCTCCGGAAAAGGATCAAAAAGTTTTTGAAGCATTTTCAAAGCGTTTTCACCCGCAATTCGGTTATCGACCTTAAAACGGCAGAAAGAAGTTTCAATGGTCTGACTCTCAAATGTCTTTTCAAAAAATGGAGAATATACATCATCACTGATCTGCATAAACCTGTTTCTTAAATCGGAAGTATATCCTGTGACCCTGCCATTTACCGCGTAATTATCAGTCAGATTCATTATCTCAAGAAGAAGCATAATATAAATATTAGAAACCGGATTACTCCTGTTGAATATTTCCAGTTTAATAAGATCCTTTGGATTCGTTAATCTGCACTTAATGCGCTCCGGATGGTTTTTTCCATTTCTCCTGAAATGATCTTCAACATAATCGATAAAGAGCCACGGCCGTTTATTGGTAGGGGTTGTATTGTAGATTACTTTTTCAAATCCGGTAAACCTTGCATATGCCTCGATCTGATCCAAAATAAACCTGTTGTCATCAGATAGAGAGCCAATCAACCCGCCTTCCCTTCCAAATACAGCATTTACAGCCAAAACGGGCTTTCTCTCATATACGCAAGCCATCAGCAAAACTCGTATGGTTCTCCCCCTTGGTGAAACCATATCAAGCATGGTGAGGCTTTTCGACATAATAAATTCAAAAGCGCTGGAGTCCTGGGCACCGCCAAGAAAACAGCATATAAAAAATTCCTGTATGCTGCTGAGATCTCTGATCGGATTTCTCTGCCATATTTCAACCTGCACCATCCCTTTTGGGGGATACATACTCCGTTTTCCGCCTGAAGAGTCAGGCGTTACAACCCTTTTTTTCTTCATACTTTTGATGTTAAATCTTCGGTAATATTCAGGAAAGTCAAACATGGATATGCCAAAACTTTTATGAACTTTCAGCAGCTTCTTGTTCTTTCTGTTAATATAGCTGCCAAATCCATCCGGATCATGCATCATAAGTTCGAGAGCGCTCAACTTCATCTGATGTTTTGCGTACCGCGAGAATGTAATCAGGATTATAAAAAATAAAGCAATGATGCAGGGTACCAAAAATAATGAAGGGTTAAAAAATGCAAAAAATACAGTAATTGCGATCACAATAATATACTGGATAAAGCGGGTTTCAAGATCTACCAGCACATTGAAAAGTTTGATAAATATTGAAGCCATAAACACGTTGATCAAAAAATCCGCAACTGAAGAACCCAGCTCTTGTATTGCGATTAAAACCGATATTGAAATAACAGGAATAACAAGGCCATAGGCTGAAAAATACTTAAAAAAATAATTAATACGTTTGACTGAGTTGTTAAGCTGCTGGTAAAAAAATGATTTTTTTTCAAGTTCGCTTAACGGTTTTTCTTTGAACCTGATTTTTTTCAAGTAGAATGCAAGGTCATCATATGTATTTTCTATTATTTCCGAATACCGGTTCACAGCTTAAATACCTTATGTTTTTCATGTTACTATAAGAGGGTAAAAGTGGTATATGTAAAAGTGTTTAATATCCAGGGGTATAATACAACTATCGGGAAAATCCAAAAATACTTAAATAATAACCCGAATAATCACTAAGGGTTCGCGTAAAAATAAATTCACAAATTTTAAGGGTTGAGGCGCCCAGTCGGCAAGGCGCAAAAGCGCAGAAATATCAAGCATATTTCGAGCTTTTGCAACGCAGCCGAATGGGATGATTCGCCCCTTAAAATGTGAAGTTATTTTTGCGCGAGCCCTAAACCCTCAAATGTGCAGTTAAAAACTCTTGATTGATTTTCAGATCACATAAAACGATTTGAAATAATCACAAAATCATAATAAGATATAACAAGTGGTTTCAAAACCTTCTCTGCCAGAAGCGTGATCCACGATAATCGAGCTCAAGGGAAATAATTAATGTTACCGCATACCACCATGAAAAAAATATTCAAACTGTTTAATGTCACGGGGTTTTTTTTACTGGTTATCCTTATTGCAGATGCCTGGGGAGGATCCTCAATGATTTGGAAGGTATCAGAATCACAATTTTTAGGAAACGATTCGAATCTCAAATGGACCGGCAGAATACAGGAGGTCAATCAACAAGGTAATACCGGGAAATGGCATGTGACGGTTTTTTATGGTTCAAAGGCGCAGCATAATCTTCCGGAAATCATGAATTACGGTAAAAACCTGGCCCGTTTTGACTTTAAACTGAATAACTCTGTTCGTTCCTATTGCGGTCTCTATAAAGGGAAAATTTATTCTGCGGAAGCGGTTTACCCACCACCCAGACGCTTTCAGTACGGAATAGTGCTTGTGGTCGGAGACCGCTTAATTATTGAATCGGTACAAACGCTTATCATCAGAGACAGCCTGGATCTCGAGGATACGGATAAAACCGGAGAGAAAATGCTGGAACCGGATTTCAAGCTGTTATGTGACGCGCTCAGAACAAACAATAAAACAGCAATCATGAATTCTGACGCAGTAAAAATGGCCCGGTGGCTTATATCCTGCAAAAATAAGATTGCTGAACCTGAAGAAAGACTCATTTTTTCATCGATTACAGCCCGTGTGAACGGCAGTAAAACCGTTCTCAAACCCCGGCAGATACCACTGGAGGGCACAGTTTTCCATTTACCAGCCCGGGTGGGAAATACGGTTATACTTGAATCGACGATTATTGTTAATAGCCGAATCCCTTACTATGAACAAGTTAAAACAACAGAAAAACCACTTCCGTCCTTCTCTTTCATTAAACTTGAACATAATACAGGCAGGCTTTTACTATACGGTACTCCTTCGGAAACAGATCATCAGAAGATCGGCCCGTTCAGGGTTACCCATCTTCAGAGATTGATTCTGCATGCCGGTTACCCGTTTTTTCCCCCGGGGGAAAAACCGTCTGTCACCGCAAAAATCCTTTTCAGATTCGGCAGACCGATTGAAACCTATCTGGATCAAAAAAAAATGCCCCCATTCCCAAAAATCCCAAAGGATCTCAATATTGAAAACCTGATCTATGAAGTGGTTCGTCATGTTACCTCAGCCATAAACCCGGATACGGCGACAATACCGGGCCTGAAAACATCGGAACTGTCTTATCTTAAGACATTTGCCGCTGAAGAAATCCGGGATTTTCCTGAACTTGAAAAAATGATCAAGCATATTACAATTGGCCCATTGCGATTTAACGGGATAAAAATCTCAACAGAACCCGGCTGGACAGAGCAGGATGCAACCCATACCCTTAAGAATCCTTCCAACGCGGATATACTGGCTAAAAAAATTGAATCCGATTTGCACCCTAAAATTGAGGTGGTTTATTCAAAAGCGGGTCCTGCGGTTTTGGAAGAACCGGAAGGACCGGAAAAGGAAGATGCCATCACTGCCTATGCAATTGCCGCGGCTGCTCTTTCTTCGGCTGATGCAAAAAAATATAAAAACCATACAGCAAATTTAGTCAACCACCTGGTAAAAATTGTAAAACCTGATTCAGTCGAAAAATGGCCCCTGGATCGAATCGTTAAGACAGGTCAGGGTTTGAAACTTACGGCTATCCATTGTGCTGACACATCATTAAAAAAACAGGCTGATGGACTCGCGCTGATACTGAAAAAAGAAGCGTTCAGGCGGTTTGTGACAAAATCCGGATCAATGAACCTTCACTGGAAAGTAAAGGCAGCGCATTTGATCTCTTCTGAATGGCTGCCGTATTCCACAAAAAATAATTCTTTGGAATCGGGTAGTGGAATTAAGAAAGAACCACTGCTCGAACAACGCATCGCGTCACCTTCCGGTGAAGACCTCACCGGCGAAATACTTGAAGAAATCAGGTTACGATATAAGGCCGCGTTAAAAAGGGCTGACGAATACTTAAAAATATCAGGCATGTCGATACATGAACAAAAATCCTGGATGGAAAATTTCCTCGATCAGTGGCATGGGTATCTATTCCAATCCCATAAAGGCGGTATGCTTCAGCCATATGAACCTGAACTTACGTTAGACAGAAAAAATGCCTTGAAGAAAATCGAAAACAGGTTTTAATGGAAGAGAATCCAACCGATTCAAATAGTAAGATATTGTTTTCATTATATATTACTGCTATCCGGACAACCGGTTTGACAATTCAGTGTTTCTGCATTATTTTAGTGCTCCGTCTAAGTATCATAATAGACGGAATTTTTTTTAGGAGAAACAATAATGTCAGGATTACCGAACGAATCACTTTCAAGCAGTAATAAAACATTTGATGAAAAAGTTGATTATTCAGTTCAACCCGTTACAATGGCGGTTTGTTTAAAATGGTATAACAGCCCTGAACACACAAAATGGCTGTTAGATAACGGATTTGCTCTTGAGTACGCACCTGATCTCAAACATTTTTATGAACTTTCAAATATTATCGGAGGCTTTCTTAAAGCCGGTGTGGACATTCGACACCATGGACTTTTTCCCGGCCATGACATTGGAAATATAGATCCTGAGAAGGCTGAAAAAGCCATGCAGGTTCACCTTGCAGCGCTGGATTCAATCTGCGGACTGGGCGAACCATTTTTTACCATTCATATCGGATTGCTTGAAAAAATACAAATCGATCCGGGGCGTGCTATTGAAAATCTGACACGGCTGGTAGAATATGGAAACAACCTGGATGTAACGGTTTGTCTTGAAAATATCAGGCAGGGTCCGGCATCAATACCCGAAACTGTACTGGAGTGGGCTGAAAAATCCGACGCCGCGATTACCCTTGATGTGGGTCATGCTTTGAGTTCCGAATCAGTTCAATCCGGACGATTATCGGTCAATAGTATTGTTGATATGTTTGAAAAACGCCTGATGGAGGTCCATATGTATGAAAAGGAAATCGGCCACCATCATTATCCGCCGGAAGATATGTCTGTATTGGGACCGATTGTGGACCGCCTGCTAAAAACCGATTGCCGCTGGTGGACAATAGAGCTGGAGAAAACAGCTGAAATTTTGCGTACCATTTCCATGTTAAAAGAATATATCGCACAATCCCCTTCCCAATGACCAGAAGTGGTTTCAAAACCTTCAGTGGAGAGATTTTGAAACCACTTAAAGTAAAGATCTTTGCACATTTCGCCTATTTAGTGTATCTTTATATCAAATGAAACAGATGAGAGGTGAAAACTTAATGAAAACCGCATTGAGTATATTTATTGGATTGATGCTTATTTTCACACAGCATTCTTTAGCGCAGGCTGATGAACTTACCAAAGCCAAAAGGGATGACATCTCAAAACTGATCAATATGACTGTGTCAAAAACGATTATGCTTCAATTTGTGGGGCCGGTGTATAAAGAAATGACAAAACGAATTAAGCCGGGTTTTAAGGACCAGGAGATTCCCAAGAAGGTGTTCTCCATTACCAGAAAAGAGACAGTTGATTTTTTCGGGGAAAATCTTGACAATTTTATGAAGAAATTAATCCCTGTATATGCCAAACACTATACACACCCGGAAGTTAAGGAGTTGATCGAATTTTATAAAACCGACCTGGGACAATTGATAATCTCGAAAACACCAAAAATCATGTTTGAAAGCATGATGACCGGTCAGAAATGGGCAAAAAGTCTGGGACCCGCCTTGTTAAAAAAGATTTGGAAACGGTTATCGGAAGAAGGACTTTTACCCCCTGAAAAGGTAAAGGAAATTGACAAGTAAAATATGAAATAAAGTGAAAAGTGATTTAATTCTATGTTGTCGACCACAGTAAAGAAGCCAGATCATTGGAATTATTGTAATAATATTGTTTAGCCGTCTCATCCACATCTTCCGGTTCAGGAATGGGCCCGGCCCATTGACCGCGATATTCTTCAACGCTGACAGGTTCTTTATATTCCCATAAATTTAATTGGGGCACACAAAGATCAGAATTGACGCACAATATTTTTGGCTGCCCGCTCATTCCCTGCATGGATTTTGACTGCCTGCGGTACCAGTAGTTTCCCCGTTTTTTCGGTTTCTCCGATGACCATTTCATTTTTTTTCCTTTCGCTCGTTGTGGGGTGGTAGGCATAATTGTTCTACCGAACTTATGTAAATTATAACCTGCTGTTTTGAGTGGGTCAATCCGGGGAACTACGTGTTCTTAACTGGGTAGTTCTACTCAATATTAGTGTAACTTGTTTATTTTATAGATAATATTATTTTTACAGATTTGACATTTTTTTTGAAAAAACTATCGAAGTGCATTGTGGATGGGTTGGAATTACTGGGTGGGTGAATTGTAATAGACTATTGTCGTGTCATGAGTAAGAAATTGTATCATATCAATGGAAAAATCCTTCAAAGATTTAAGCTTAATATCCGCCTCATTGAACTTTATATCATCGTATTGATCGGCGGCGGGTATCGCAATGACTTTCATCCCGGCTGATTTTGCCGCCCTCACTCCCGCAATTGAGTCTTCAAAAGCGACACAATCGCGGGGAGCGGCATTCAGCTGTCTGGAAGCTGTTAAGTACACAGCAGGGTTCGGTTTACCGGACTCTTCATCTTCGGCTGAATGGAGCACCCGGAAGTATTGACGTATATCAAGTTTCTCAATAACTGCATTAATTAGAATGATTGCTGATGAAGAAGCCAGACCGATTTTGAATCGGTACTCCTGCAATATCTTTAATATATCATACACGCCTTCCAGCGCGCGCCCCTGTTCCGAAACCAGCCTCTCCATTTCAGCAACGATCTCATGTTCGACATCAACCGGATCTTTTCCGTTCCACGGGTATTTCTGATACCAGTAAGCCACAACTTCATCCGTCCGGCATCCCATGGTCTCCATGCACATTTCGTCATTCAGCCTGATTCCGACCGATTTGAACACCCGCTGTTCAGCCATTCGCCATAAAGGCTCCGAATCGATTAGCACGCCGTCCATATCAAATATTGCGGTATTCATTCTCTATTGTTTCCTTGGTATTTTTCAATAATCACAGAAATCCATACTAATCGATCTTTTTTTATATTACAAATCGATATTGATGATCTGGTGTAATTAAAAGTGATGGAAAAGGATTAAATCCATTTTTTCTGGATACCGGATCGGGGTCCGGTATGACGTGTACCGTGTAATCATTTTGGGCTTGATTCGGAATCCACTTTTCCAGTTATTATTTTTTACCCATTACTTTTAATTACACCCTTGATGATCTTGTAAAAAGTTCGAAAACTATCTTTATACGGCACATATTTACGCCAACCACTATTATCGGTACAAAACAGTCGGAATTCGGTATCGCTTTCGTGTTTTCGATTTCATGGAACAATTGCAGCAGCCTGTACTCTACGAGTTTAGGGCAACCACGATAAGGATTTCCCCTGCGATTTTAATCAGGCATAGCTGTTTATCTCAGACATATCTCACAGGACCAGATTTTGTTTTATAGAATATCCTGATATTAAAAACTGTATTTTATACTTGCAAATACTCTGTCTTCATTCCGGTACGGATAGAGCGGAGAATCCGTGTCATCAAAATCATAGAAAATCACACCCAATGTCAATTCCATCGCGTCCATGATGTCATAATTAATTGTAAACTTGTAAATACTTTCATTGTACTGGCTTAGATAGGCGTATTGAAAATGATAACTCAGTGTCTCGTTCATGGTATTATAGCTCGCGAGAAGAAAAATCATTCCTGTGGTTCTGTCTGGCTGAAGGTTTTCGTGATATCCACTGATCCTCTCGGCCACACCTTCCAGTGTAATGCGCAAGTCCGTAATGCCCGTGTACTCCATACCGGCCATTACCATAACGGTGTCTTTTTCCTCCCATGTTTTTAGTGAATCCCTTGTGGGGTCTGTTAATATCTGCTCAGGCAAATCGTTTCTGGCAATTGCTTTGCCCATATAGCGCGCTGCTTCAGCTTTCCATAGAAATGATCCCGATGCAAAATTTCCGGAAATTCCGAACATACTCACTTTTTTATGCATCGGCGTCAAACTGATTCGCGGTATCCCTTTTGAATCATCGATATCATCGAACTCAAGGTATGCACTGTCATCATAAACTCTTCCGATTATAAAAGATAAATCTTTGCCGTTGAATGCACCAAACAGGCGGGCGATATATTCAGTATTTTTAAAACTGAGATCAGGAACTTGCTCATCGTTTACAACCAATCCCTTTTCTCTTAACGCTCTATATCCATCAAAATCGGCCCCCCTGGCCCCGACACTATTCGGTCTCACCTCATGGATTGCCGCCAGGTTAAACTCCCAGGGTTCCTCAAAGATGGATAACTTTGTGGCCGCAACCGGAATCCTGGCATCTTCAAGATCCACAAGGCCAAGTTCGGTCTGATCACGGGGATTTGCGATGTCTGTGAGCTGAACAAAATCGGATTCTCCCCAGGCAATAATCTGCCTGCCGATTTT
>JAUVGT010000290.1 GCA_030593645.1 Deltaproteobacteria bacterium | reverse complement strand
ACGGGGAAGCCATATCAAAATAAAAAACTTTGAAACAGGTAAAGCCACCACCATCCCGGATCACAATGAAGTTGACCGCTGGACCCTCCGAACCATTTTAAAGCAGCTCGAACTACCTGAAGATGAATTTAAAAATTATCTTATGTAAAGCGTCATTTATCCTGCCAGGAAAAAACCTTAAAACAAAAGGTACGCGGCGATTCTGATCTTATCATCTTTTCCCACCCCACCCACCAGGGATGACTTCATCTTAAAAAACAAAGGTAGTTAGAAATCAGTTTTCCCTAACTGCTCATCGTTAGTATGCTCCTGACATTCGCATATAAACATAGACGTCCCCATGTCTGTCCCTTTATCATAAATAATAAAACGCTCAATATAAATATCGGTATTTTTGAATTCAGTAAAACCGTTTTTCATGAGTTGATCCATTATGTCTGGCGCGGAGGGATGCCACGCTGGAAAGATGAAATAAGACCCGACTATGTTATTGCGATGAAAGGCAAAATAGAGAGCTGCCGGCTGGATATATTTCAAAAACTTCATTTTGAATAATAATTACTTCTCGCAGATAAATACATAAACTGCCTGACCCCAATTTTTTTTCAGTCAGAGTTTATCCGCTTGTTATACAGCTATTAATTTTTAAATAATCTTTCAAAGCCTGGATATGGTACTAATGGAATTATTTCAAAAGTTATTAAATTTTCTTTAGCTAACGGTAAAGTAGATAATATCTCCTCTGCCTTTTCAAAATTTTCACACTCTATAATCAAAACTGCACTTGCTTCATCGCCTCGAAAATAAATCTCTCGAATAATACCCTTTTTATAAAGATCCCAAACTTTCAATGCTTCAGCTTCAAGATGCGGCTTGAAATCATCTGCTTTGATTCCTTCAACCTCTTTTTCAATTGCTAATATTTTCATTTAATTCAATTTCTTATTTACTGGATTCCCGTTTCCACGGGAATGACATTACGGAGAGCGTTTGCTTATTTAGTGATCATTCACCGAGAATTGCTGCAGCCTCCCCCGCCTGAATGACTTTAAATCGAATATCAGCGTGGTGTTCAGTCCCTCAGCATTTCCAACAACTTTTTAGCCGCACCCCCCAGAATCATAGTATCCATACCGGTTGCAATCAGGTTATAACCGCTGTCAATATATGGCTTCACTGCATTGGCATCCGCTCCGAAAATACCCAATTTTATACGTGTTTGCTCTGCGCTTTTCTTTACCAGCGATATGGCATCTTGAACTTCAGGGTCGGTGACCTGACCGATCTTACCCATGCTTGCTGAAAGATCGTATGGCCCAATGAACAAACAGTCAATCCCCGGAACGTTCAGGATCGCGTCAATGTTGTTGACCGCTTCTACATGCTCAATCTGCAAAACAAGTGCAATGTGATCATTTGCCCCTGTCACGTATTCCTGGAACCTGCTCCCGTATCCATGAGCCCTGGCAATTCCGACACTTCGTGTTCCCTGCGGGGGATACTTGCATAGTCGCACCGCAAGTTCAGCATCTTCTTTATTTCGTATCTGGGGTACAATGATACCGGAAGCCCCGATATCCAGACACTTTTTTATCCAGATTTCATTATTTAACGGTACTCGTATCACACAATTTGTTTTCGAACCTGATGCCTGGAGAATGGCCTGGGATTCCCTGATACTCAACGCGCTGTGTTCAAGATCGATAAAGAGCCAGTCAAATCCGCAGGAACACAGTATCTCAGCAGTTTCCACTGATGGAAGCGTTACAATCGTTCCCAGCAGCAAGTCTCCCCGGGACAGCTTTTTCTTAAAAGATTCATTCATGTTATATTTTCCTTAATGGCAATCATACTGTTTATAATAATTAAATTAACTTTTAGACCATATCAAATAACCCGAAAATATACATTCTGAACTTTTCTGAATATCTCCGGCCATGAAAATGAAGATATTTTGTTTCCGATTGCTGATAGGTCGATTTGCGGCCGTTGGTATGCAGCCCGGATTTGAGTTTGAAGTGTGTTTCCCAGGTTCTTTTCAAACGCATCGATATCTTCATCATAAGGCTGGTCAATATTTCTCATACGAGGGGTTCTTACCAGGCTGATAAAATCTGACTGAATATTCCCCAACAGCTCTTTTACCCCAGGCAGATCAGTGGCAATGATTCTGCATCCGCAGGCCAGGGCTTCCAGCAGCACAAGTGGCAGACCTTCATAAAAAGAAGGCAGAACAAAAACATGTGACTGCTTCATAATCACGGACAATTCCTTCTGCGTGGTAGCGCCGTGGACCAGGACCCGTTCCCCCAGTTTCTTAGCCAGCATCAGGCAATCATCATTTTCTTCTCCGCTGCCGCTCCCAACCAGGTGTAATTGCCACGCGGGAGAATCAATTCTTGATAATACACGCAATAACCACGGCACGCCTTTGGCCTTACTCAGTTTTCCGGCATATACAAGCTGTATCGGGTCGGGATCGGGTTTATGTGGCAGTGTAAACAGAACATCATTGTAGCCCGCGCCGACCACAAAAATTTTTCCCAAAGGTATACCGTACAATCGCTCAATATCATTCTTTTGGGTTTCACTTAAAGCCATAACCGCGTTCAAACGGCGGCATCCTTTTAAAACCCATTTTTGAAGGGATGGACAATTCTGAAATTGTCGGAGGTCTGAACCGTGGCATGTGGTCACCATTGGTATTTTCGGAAAAAGTTGTCGGGCCAGGGAACTGATCATCCACAGATGATGGCTGTGAATGATATCGGGTTTAAAACCGGTTACCGCCTTGTTAATTACTTTTGAAAATGTCTTTTCATATTCTTCAAGCTCATCGTCAGAGAGATCACAGAATCTTTTACTTTTATATGGCATGACATCGCTCATACCCACGATATGATATGAAATATCAGCCTCGTAAAAATTCACAAACATGCATTGGCCCTGATCGATGCAATTAAGCTCAGCAGGCTGATCAGCCTGGACTCCCGCGACCATATAGTTGGTATGCCCGCACGACGAAGCTTCACGGAGCATGGCTTGTAAATATATACCGCTGCCGGTAGAATCCGGACGCTGGCTCAGCATATGAAGTATTCTTAACTTTTTTTGTTTCTTCATTCCAGTTTACTATTTTAAAATTAATGGAACCGTAAAGTGTTTTCAAAACCTCCCCTTGGGCTCAAGTTCAAAGCGGAATGAAGATTTTAACCGCCCCGGCACGATCTTCCGGACCTACAGGGCAGGCAGGTATATATCTAATATTTCGAGGATTAATATCTTCGCTCCAACGCCGAGATTGCGCCCGATGGGAGGTTTTGAAATTATTTGTAGGTACCACCGGTGTTACCAGATGTCAATGTTCCATCAGTTTCAATAAGCATAGCGGTCACATCGGTTTCGCAAACCGGGCGATGTTCCACGCCTTTTGGCACCACGCACATTTCACCGGCTTTGAGTTCAATTATTTTATTCCTGAATTCAAGCTTCATTTCACCTTCAACGATAAAGAAAACTTCATCGGAATCAGGATGAGCATGAAAATCCAGAGTTCTGTTTTTCGCCTTAACCAGAGTAAATACATTCCCATTCATCTTTGCAATCGTTTTATATTCAAAAAGTTTCTCAATTTTAGATGCTTCTTTTTTTAGATTGATGGCTTCCATTTAATATATACCTTTTCAGATCTTTACCCATTTAGTTAGAGCAAAGGGATATATGTAATAAAAAACTTGATACACAATACCGTTTATTTATATCATAGATTAGATTATCTTCAAGCTGTTAATAAATATTTTGAACCATTTATCAGGATCAAACCACTAATATATAGAGATCTGATACTCCTGATATGCAGCCTTGTGAAAAAAGAATTTTGACGGTTTCGTAAAAAGTCCAACTTCTGCGTTGTGCTGCATTTCGCAATCATTCAACGCCCCGGTTAAATAAAAAGACAGATTTAACAGGGCGGGTCCGATAAGTACGCTTCATGATTACGAAATTTGCACGCCTTGAATTTGAACTCTTTACGAAACCGTCACATTCGGACTTTTTACGAAACCATCAATTTTACTATTGAAATGGTTATTTAATAAAGCAGGATCGGATATAGATTTCTCGCAATTCCAAAAGGAGCAAACAATGAAATTAATGACCAAATGCCCCAAAATCCTTTTTGTTATTTTCGCTATCACAATCTGTGTTTTTGTGATTGGATCACAAAGTGTTGCGGTCCAAACATTCAACTATAAGGATATTGGTAAGTTAAAAAGTAAACCAAAACTCAACTTTCCAACCCCCCTTGTCACGGTGACCACACCGGTTCAGATTAAAAACCTGCCGCCCGATTGGCGGGACGCTCAACTGATCGTTGAATCGATGGCTGTTTTTTTTACACAAAACGGTATCGAGGGTTACAGTTACGGCAAGGTTACCAAATCAAACGTGCTCAATAGCGGTTCCTACCAGGGTACGGTAGTGGTCCTGACTAAAAAGTTAACGGGAAATTCGGCAAAAGAGTATGCGGCGATCAGTATTGCTCTTGCCAGAAAGGGCGGCGAATGTAAAATCCTTGGTTTCGGCTGCCATGGTACCGGCAGCAGCGGTTGTGGTTCAGGTATAGATGAAATAATCGATACCGTGCACCCATACGCTGATCCTTTTTTGCCGGATTTTTTAAATCAACAGTAATAGCGGTTGGTAATGCATCATATACAGCATGATATAATGAACAGAGCATCAGCCGGTGAACTTGAACCTGTTACCGGTTATAAGGATAAATTTATGCGGATTAAAATGATAATTAATCTCATTTCGATACTCGCCCTGTGCCTTTACCAAACATCTGTTTTTGCGGCGGCTCCGGCAAAATCAAAGCCGACAAATGCAATTCCTCCGGCAGCGATCAATCCATCATCCAAGCCCGATCCCTTTGTGACGGTGTCTCCCATCAAATATGAAGGCCCGAACCCTCAGGTCACGGTTTCCAAAATTGAATATGAAGGTCCGGAAGCACAGGTCACTGTTTCCAAGATTGTGTACGAAGGTAAGACCCTCAAATTTTCCCAACCGGTCCTGGAGGATATGTCAAAAAAACGTCTGAAACGTGCCAGTGTGAAGCATACCCCTCTTCCCCCAGGCAGCCGGAAATATAAAATCGGTGAGATGGTTCCGCTCAAGGTCGCCATAGGATCAAAGGCTATACCCGATTTTATATTCGAATTTCAGAAATTTGACGGTAAAATATGGCGTAAAATGAAGCAACAGAGGCTCACCAGCCCCAGGATTGTAAAGCGCACGGGGAAAATCACACTGACCCGTCATATCAAATTTGCCAAACCCGGCACATACCGCTGGCGCTGCAGCGTGGACAAGGGCAAATCCTGGAGTGCATGGTCAAAAACACTGGAGGTTATCCAGCAGGGTGTAAAGAAAAAGTCTCCGCGCGGCGTCAAAAAAGACCCCGGTAAAAACCGCAGCGCTAAACCAAAGGTGGAGAAAACCAGAATAACACCCTGATACTTGATTTTCAAAATTGGACAGGTGATATGCCAATTAATGTATAGGCAGGTTTGTACGGGCGTAGCCTTGCGAAGCCCCCACTTGAGCATTTATCCTTCTATATCCAGCCTCATTCTAAAGAATTCAATTTTCTTAGAACCGAATAACACTTCTCCATCATGAATAACTGTAAACCCTAAATCCTTATAACATTTTACAGCCCTTTGATTGTTTTTCCGAACATTAAGAAATACTTCTTTCATATCCATTTTAGGGGCTAAAGTATCAATGGCCTGCCTGATCGCGTCTTTTCCGATGGTTTTTCCAAAATATTTTTCATGATTCAGGTAGATCCCCAAATCATATTCTTCAATCATTTCATCCTTTTGTTTAAACCAGATTGTTCCGATTTCCTCATCATCATTAAGAAGAATGATAAACCATGGCAGACTTTTGGATTTTTCATAGGAATTATATGTAGATGGAATAAAATGCGTGAATAATTGATTTCCTTTAATTCTTTCATACCATAAAGGAAATTTTTCCAGGTCAGACTGTATTACTTTTCGAAATTTTAAAATTCTATTCATTTTACTTCTTCAAAGCGCAAATTATCATTCGGCCTGACAATTCGAATATACGCATCAAAAACACTGTGGCCATCCTCGTATTTAACATTTACCAGGTTCGGATCAATAAATCTGATTTTAGTCACAAATAATTGGCCGGAATGAAACTGTTTTTTATTAATTATTTTTG
>JAUVGT010000197.1 GCA_030593645.1 Deltaproteobacteria bacterium | reverse complement strand
ATATATCAATTCACTATTACATAAATTATATTATTTGATTGGCCGATGAGTAAAAATTCTTTAAAAAAAGCAAGAGAATCCCTTCTGATGAGCAAGGCGGAACTGGCAAGAGCGGCAAGGGTTTCTCCAATTACAATTACGCGCATAGAAAGCGGCCTGCCATGCAGGATGGAAACGAAGCGTAAAATAATTCTAGCTCTTGGATTAGATCTTTCTGACAAACGCAAAATATTTTACGATTAAGAGTATATGATTATGATATTAGGTAAAAAAGACCAGCTTGTCGGGCTCGATATCGGGTCAAGGACGATAAAAGTCGCTGAGGTCAAAGAAACTAAAAAAGGTAATACCCTAAAAAAATTCGGTATGATCGATGTTCCGTCAGGTGCGATTGAAGACGGGGCTATTAACAACCCGGAGGAAGTTGCCAGCCTTCTCCGTGATATGTTTAAAACATATAATATCAGGGAAAGCAATATCGCGGTCTCTATCGGGGGATATTCAGTCATTGTCAAGAAAATCAATGTTCAGACAATGGAAGAGGAGCAATTGCAGGAAACCATTCATTTTGAGGCAGAGCAATATATTCCGTTCGACATCAGCGATGTGAATCTTGATTTTCAGATACTGGGAGCCAACGAAAATAATCCAAACCAGATGAACGTATTCCTGGTCGCGGCAAAGAAAGAGATGGTCAATGATTATATTAACCTGGTTACAATGGCCGGGCTTAATCCGTGTATCATTGATGTTGAGGCTTTTGCGCTCCAAAACATTTATGAGATGAATTATGATTCAAAAGATGAAAATGTTGCCCTGATCGATATTGGGGCCAGCAAGACATCGTTGAATATACTAAAAGGCAATACATCCGTTTTTATGCGGGATGTTTCTTTGGGATGCAGCCAGGTTAATCAAAAAATTATGGCATTAATCAACTGCAGCTTTGAAGAGGCAGAAGACATCAAACTGGGTAAGCAGACCGAAAAAATTCCAAATGAAGATTTAAATGAGATTATATCTACAGTCGTGGCGGACTGGTGTACAGAAATAAGACGTGCGCTCGATTTTTTTTATTCCACTTATCCTGATGATCAAATCAAGAAAATCATTTTAAGCGGGGGCGGCGGGAATATTGCTCAGTTTTGTAAACTCCTGGCTGTTGAAGCGTCAGCTGAAGTTGAAACAATCAACCCATTTGAGAGTTTTGCACTGGATGATAAACTGGATGCCGACTTCATTACTCAAATCGCACCCCAGGCTGCAATCAGTATGGGGCTTGCAATACGAAAAATTGATGATAAATGATACGAATTAATCTACTACCATTTCGGGCCGCACGTAAAAAAGAGAATATCAGACGGCAGATCTCAATATTCGTTCTCATGCTGTTTTTAGTCGCAATTATTCTTGGATATGGATATTATCTATTAAACAGCAGGGTTAAAGGTTTACAAAAGCAGGTTGCGGATACTAAAATAGAAGTTGCGAAATATAAGAAAATAACCGCGGAAATTGAAGCCATTAAAAAGAAATTGGCAATTCTTCGCCAGAAACGCGCGGTTATTGAAAAGTTACAGACCAATCGTTTCGAGCCCGTGAATCTTCTCGATACAATGAGTCTCAAGATTGTAGAAAAGCGTATGTGGTTTACGAAATTTCAGGCAAAAGGTAACAACATAAATATTGATGGTCTTGCCGTGGATAACACTACCATTGCTGATTTTATGGTAAATCTTGAGGGGTCAGGCATTTTTAAGCAGGTAAAACTGAAGACGATAATGAGCCAGGGACAAAAAAAAGGATCTGGAAAAAGTTATAAAGCTTTTTCATTGTCATGTGTTAAGGGTACTCCACCGTCGACGAAAAAGCCTAAGAAAGCAACGAAAAAATGACAGAAGAAAAAACGAGTTCATTAGAAACTTTTTTTGTAAAACTTGAAAAATTATCGCAACTGCAACGGATATTGATATCAAGTGCGGCATTTCTCCTAATAATCGGGTTGACAATCTGGCTATCATACGGGCCTAAGCTCAATGATATCAAAAGGTTAAACGTTGAATTCGATAAGTTAAATAAAGAACTGATCATTGCAAAAAAGGATGCCAGAGATTTAAAAAAGTTTCAACAGAATATGAAGGAGGAAGAGGCTGCTTTTAAATTGGTGATGAAATCGCTTCCTGAAAAGGAGGAGATACCCTCACTGCTGGAGAGCATTTCATTGGAAGGTCAGGAATCGGGACTTGAATTTTTACTTTTCCAGCCAAAAGGTGAGGTTAGAAAAGATTTTTACGCGGAAATCCCAGTTGCGATTAAAATAACAGGCGGGTTTCATAATATCGCAAGTTTTTTTGACCGGGTCGCCAGACTCCCAAGGGTGGTTAATATTCGTGACATTGTGATTACTGGGATAGCATCGAAAGATTCGTCGATGAATAAGCTTAGTACTTCCTGTACAGCCGTAACTTATAAATTTATAGAACCCAAAAAGAAGCCACCGGCAAAAAGAAGAAAAACAACAAAGAAGAGAAAGAAGTAATAAATAAACAATTGAGGTAACCTTGATTTATTATGAAAGTAAATTCAAAAAGATTATCATATATACTATGCTCCTTAATCGTTTTTTGCCTGGTATGGGGCTGTGAAAACAAAACGGATAAACAGAGGAAGCCGCAGCTTGTGCGAAAAAAAATAGTTGTTAAGGATAAAAAGGACATCGTAGCAAAAAAAACAGCCCCAGCAAAACCTGAAACACCAAAAACGAGCACAAAACCAAAGACTGATCCTGAAAAAACTGCAAAGAAACCCCTGGATACAAAAGGGGTTTCAAAAAAAGAGATCATTTCACCCAAATCTGATATTTCAAAAACTGAGAGTAAGCCAGAAAAGAAAGTCGTTATTGCAAAAAAAGAGAAGCTTCCGGTAAAACCGGTAAAACCAGAACCGCTTGAGTCTGAAGCAATTGAAAAAAAACCGTTACAAAAAAAGCCGGTAGATTCACCTGGGACGAAACAAGATACAAAAAAGGCAATAGTAAAACCCGGATCGAAAAAAAGTGAGACTTTACAAGTTTGGCAGATTGGGGAATCTAAATCTTATAACCCCCGCGGTAAGGTCGACCCTTTCGAGCCAATGGTTGAAGAAAAGCCGATAGTTGTGGCCAGGACAAGGAAAAAACGAATACCCAGAACACCGCTTGAGAAAATATCTTTAAGCCAGCTTAAACTTGTTGCGATAATACGGGGACCAAGCGGAAATAAAGCCTGTGTTGAAGAAGCATCCGGGAAGGGGTATATAATCAAAAAAGGTGATTATATTGGCCTTAATTCCGGTAAAGTGGTAAAGATCTTAAGTGATAATATTATTATTGAAGAGGAAGTTGAAAATAGTATCGGTGATTTAACAAAGCGGCAAAAGGCAATAAAACTTCCCAAACCTGTTGGAGACTAAAATGTTTGATCTACTCAAAAAGGCTAATACCAAAAGCAGCATAATTTCATTGTGCCTTATTGCGATGATAATGATTATTACGGGATGTGCTTCCCGGAGCGTGGAAACCGATGAATACACGGGTGATAATGGGAACAAAGAAGAAAAAATAATCACAAATATTCGTATTTCCGATGATAATGAAATGATGACTGTAACGGTAGAAGGAAACCAACAGTTGGCATATACTTCAATTAAACAGGATATTCCACTGGGTATCCTGTTTTATTTTCCGAAAACCAAATTAAAGGAAAGTTTAAAAGAAAGATACGCCTTTGATAATAGTATCGTTGAAGCCATAGAAGTTTCGCAAATTACTGAAGAAGAAGATCATTCGAGAATTTTGTTATTGCTGAAAAAGGATGTGCCCTATAAAGTAATACCGGATAGTCTAAGTATAAATATTACTTTTTCAAAAACCATCGATATATCACGAGAAACGACAGATGAGACCGGGACCGGTACTGAAGGAAGCAGTCTGATACCGGCCACCCGACTGGAATCCGTTCGCGTGTCAAAATATGAAAAAAAAATAGAGATTAACGTTAATGCAAATGGGGCGATAAATGATTATACAAGTTTTGTGCTTGATAATCCTGCCCGTATCGTATTTGATATCCATAATATAGAAAGTCCTCACAAAAAACAAAAGGTAGTTCCTGTCAATACAAAGTTGGTAAAGAAAGTACGGCATTTTGGACATCCCGGTAAAGTTCGTATTGTTCTGGACACAAAAAAAGCCTATTTAAAAAACTATGCCGCCCACACTGTAATTAATGGACTTGTAATTATTGTAGGGGAAAATAAAGCTGTTACAGCTTCCGTGAGTTCTACCGCTAAACCTGTAACGAAAACGGAAAAATCACCTATCCCGAAATATGATCGTAAATCCGTATGGGTGAACCGGGTCGATTTTCGGAGTGAGGATACGGGTAAATCAACAGTAATTATTGGGACCACCAAACCGGTCGAATACAAGCTAAAAAAGGTAAACTCTAAATTACTTAAGCTTGATCTTATGAATGCCAAAATTCCGAAGTATAGAAGACGGCCGCTTATCACTACAAGATTTGAGAGCGCGGTAAACAGAATAACGCCTGTATATAAGTCTTCAATGAAAAATAATTCAATGATCGCGATAGAACTTAGAGAAGATGTTCATTATACAATTGAGCAAAAGGGTGACCTTCTGTATATTAGATTTGAAGCTTCCGCAATTCCACCTGCACAAATCGATCAGGCAGATCTCCCACCCTGGAGAAAGGTTTTAGAACAAACGGATACTGATGAGAAACCAACGATTAGCCGTAAATCTGCGGCCATTACTCCTGTCGAAACACCTGGGACAAGTTCAACAAAAAAGGTACCTCCCTCTGAGATCGCTGTTGTTGATAAAGCTATTGCTGGTCCTGTTAAAAAACCAGAAGATAAATTAATTTTAAATGATTATCTGAAAGACGATTCAAAACCCAACGCTGGTGATGGAGGTGTTTTTGAAGGAATTCGAACTGAGGACGAAATCTTTGATAGTTTAGTTTCTGGCCGAAGGACTAAAAAAAGATATACCGGGGAAAAGATCGCGCTTGATTTTTATGATACCGATATAAAAAATGTTTTTCGTATAATCCGGGAAATCAGTAAAAAGAATTTTGCCATTGATAAGGATGTTACCGGTAAGGTAACATTAACATTGGATAAGCCTGTACCCTGGGACCAGGTTCTTGATCTTGTTTTAAAAATGAATAATCTTGGTATGACTTATGAAGGTGACATCATAAGGATCGCTACACTGAACACACTGACTACTGAACAACAGGCAAGACAGGCAAAAATCACGGCTGAAAGAAAGACCCAGGAAGTTGAGGAACAACTGGAACCCATAGAGACAGTTTATATTTCAATTAATTATTCCGATGCGACGTCTGATATTTTACCTCACGTAAAACCTTTAATAACGGACAAACGCGGGAGTGTTACTGTCGATACACGAAATAATCAACTGATCATAACTGACAGTGCTGTAAAAATAGAGCAGATAAAAGAAATAGTAAATAAAATTGATAAAGTGACACCGCAGGTCGTCATTGAGGCCCGGAGTGTTGAAGCTACAGATGATTTTTCAAGAGACATTGGTATTACCTGGGGCGTAGATCTCGGGCCAGATGGTTCAGTAAATACCGGGTGGTCCGGTTCTACCTCCGGAGATGTGGCAATGAATTTTGGCCAGGCGGCGGCTTCGAGGATTGGTTTCAATTTTACTCGTTTGATTACTGACGGCACGCCTTTCTTAATCAATGCTAATATTGCCGCACAGGAGGCAAAGCAAAACGCAAAGATTATAACAGCTCCGAAGATCGTTACACTTGATAATGTACAAGCTATAATTAAGCAGGGTTATGAATATCCATATTTTGAAGAAAGTTCGAGCGGGGGAACCACAGTTAGTTTTAAGAAAATTGAATTGACGCTGCAGGTTACACCCACGGTCACGCCGGATGATCGAATATTAATGAAAATTGATATTAAAAAGGATGATGTGGGAAAGCTGGTAGCCGGTGTGCCCAGTATAGATACAGCTTCTGCAAATACAGAACTTCTGGTCAATGATGGGGATACGATCGTCATTGGCGGTATTATGAAAACAAATATAATAGAAGGCACTGTCGGTTTTCCGGGATTAGGTTCAATACCCATTCTCGGATATTTGTTTAAGCAGTCTAATAAGTCAAAAACTTCCAGAGAACTCCTTATATTTATTACACCGAAAATCATACAGCTTGAGCAGCGAAAGCTTTAATATAATACTGTTCTTCATTTATCCAAACGGCTGAAAATAATATGTGGAATTATTCATTTGTAATGGTTTTTCAGCTTTTTCATTTCTTGTTCTGAATCCCTGGACAATGGTGTATTGGGTTCGATTTCAAAGGCTTTTTGATAGGCTAGAAGCGCTCTTTTGTAATCCTTTATCACTGTATAAGCTTGTCCGAGATAAAAATATGCTCTTGCGTATTGAGGGTATTGTTTAATCGCGCTGGTTAATGCTGAGATGGCATCAGAAATTTTCCCCGTCGCAATATATACCCTTCCGAGACCGACTAAAGGATCTAAAAATTTTGGTTCACTATCCACAGCTTTCATATAATATTTTTCTGAAAGGCCATATTCTTTTTTTTCATAGTACGCTTTCCCAAGATTATAGAAAGCATAATATGGGGTTGCATACAGAATCTTCTCTGAAGCCTTTTTGAAATAGGCGATTGCCGCATCATAGTCTTTTTTGTCAAAATACACGGTACCGAGGTTATTTATTGCGGGCGTATAATCCGGTTTCAATTCAATGGCCTTTTCAAAATGATAAATGGCTTTTTCAACGAAACCCTTTTTTCGATAAGCGATTCCTAAATCGTTATGAAGGAAATGATCCTTAGAGTAGAGCTGTTCTGCTTCTAACAGTTCTCTAAGTGCAGCTGTGTAGTTTTCCTGTTTGAGATAAACCTCACCCACTTTTCTAATTGCTTTTGATTGACGTTTCCTGAGTTCTAAATTACCCGCGCAGGAAACAGCAGATAAAATAAAGAAGATACTCATTGCCCAAATGATTTTATTCGATTTCATTCTATCATCCTTTAGCCAAAACAGATTGTTTATAATAAAGAAAGAAGTTATATGGTTTTATATATTCGTTTGGTGTTCTGTCAAAAGATCAATATTTATTTAATCTTAGCTGTTTAGCTATTTTTAGTGCCATATTGCGTACAAATTTAGTTAACGGTTCACCTGTTAACGGTTTATCCAAGGTCGATAGGGATTCTTCCGATTCGGAATCAAGAATAAACGGAATATTAATTTTCTCACTATTTGGGGTAATGTTGTAGTCAGAGGGGAAGCTATTATCAAAATACATCTGCTGGAATCCGGAAAATTTGATGGTATGAGCTGTTGAATCGACAATGGCTGTCTCATCTTTATCAACAATGCCGGCATTTATAGCATACACAAGTCCGGCCAAAGATTCACCACCTTGTGTGCAGGCAATATGCCCATGATTATTGGCCGTAAGATTCCAATCCATTATTTCCTGTTCAGTGACGTCAATAAAGAAAACTTTTTGCTCGCCGGCCGTGGCGTTGTATCGTTCAACAAGATGAATCACCCGAGGCATTGAAACCGGGTTTCCGATCATAGCGGCCTGGGCAGTACTCGGTCTGACACTGATCGGAACGAACTTTCTTTTATTCGGGTCCGTTACGTGATAATATCTGACTACTGGATTGGCGTGTTTTGACTGTATACCTAAAATTTTCGGAAGAGTATTGATGATACCTGTTTCATAGAATTTTAAAAATCCGTTCATAATAGCTGTTATATTTCCGGCATTACCAATCGGGACAACAATGACTTTATTTCTCAATTCATATTCAAAATCCTGTGAGATCTCATATGAGTATGATTCCTGACCAAGAACACGCCAGGCGTTCTTTGAATTCAGCAATACCACATTGTACCGTTCTGAAAGGGTTTCAACGATCCTCATGCAGTCATCAAAAACACCAGGAATTGCAAATACAGAGGCTCCATGCGCCAAAGGCTGCGAGAGTTGCTGGGGCGTCACTTTTTTATTGGGGAGAAGTACAGCGGATTTAATTAAAGGGTTTAGATATGCGGCATAAAGAGCTGCGGCCGCGGATGTATCTCCTGTTGATGCGCAAATTGTGAGCACATCGGAAATCATTCCCTCCTGAATCAGAAAATGGATGTAACTAATGGCACTTGCCATACCCCTGTCTTTAAATGAGGCACTGGGATTTTGGCCATCGTTTTTAAAATAAAATTTAATGCCGACTTTTTCCTGAAGATTCTTGTTCGCCTCGATTAGAGGTGTGTGACCCTCACCAAGATAGACAACGGAGTCGAGAGGAACTAATGGGCCGATGAATTCATGGTATCGATATATTCCTTTAAGAGCCGGGGTTGACAGCATTTTACGATAATCAAATATCTGGTGCCAAATATCTCCGGGTATTTCTTTTAACCGATTAAATGCCAGATCGTATATCATAAGGACCTGGCTGCAGGCAGGACACGTATATAATAACTCTTTAATATCGTATTCCACGTTGCAGCCAAGACAGCGATAAACCATATCCCCTTGGGTCTCAGGAATGATAAACGGTTTTAAATGTTGTGGAATATTATCTATTTTCACTTCGATATTTTTTCCAATCCGTTCATATAGGGTCTCAAAAGATCAGGAATAATAATTGAACTGTCTGCCTGCTGGTTATTTTCAAGAATTGCGGCAACTGTTCGCCCGACTGCCAGACCAGAGCCATTTAATGTGTGAACGAGGCGGGTTCCTTTTTTTCCTTTTTCTTTAAAACGGATGTTGCCTCTTCTTGCCTGAAAACTTTCAAAATTGGAACATGATGATATTTCTCTGTAGACGTTTTGTGACGGCATCCATACTTCAATATCATATGTTTTTGCGGATGAAAAACCCAGGTCACCGCTGCAGAGATCGATTACCTGATAAGGTAATTCCAGGCATTTTAAGATTGT
>JAUVGT010000275.1 GCA_030593645.1 Deltaproteobacteria bacterium | reverse complement strand
GACAAATGATGCTTAGGGCAGGGCTCGCGCAAAAATAACTTCACATTTTAAGGGGCGAATCATCCCATTCGGCTGTGTTGCAAAAGCTCGAAATATGCTTGATATTTCTGCGCTTTTGCGCCTTGCCGACTGGGCGCCTCGACCCTTAAAATTTGTGAATTTATTTTTGCGCGAACCCTTAATTTGAGTAGGATTGATTTCAAAACCTTCCCTCGGGTCCAATTTTCGGTGTTGGAGCCAAATATGTAACAACCTCCTGCCTGCCCCGCAGGTTCGGCAGATCGTACCGGGGCGGTTGAAACTTCACTTCGTTAAATAACAATGGGCAGGCATAGCGGCTTACCCTTACACCTGATTGAAGGTTTTGAAACGACTTCAAAAAGCAAGACACAGGAGAATTTATGATTGTTGTACCCAAAGAAAAGCCTGTCATCGAAGGGCTTAATACATATTATGTTAATATAGGCAGGTTATTTGAACATTTCCAGGGGGAAATAGGCCCAGGAGGTGTGTTCTTTAAAGCTTCAACTGCTGAGGGGATCGTATTTTTTGACAAGGATGAACTTCTAAACGGTTATTTCAGCGATAAAAATAGAACATTAGCCGGAAGACAGGCCATTGATTTCCTGATTACCGCTGATTATGAATATAATTTTCAACTGGACATTTACAGGATTGCTCAGGAGGAAATATATTTCTGGTCAAACTTGTCTGATGCGGAAAAGATATACAGTGATATCAGTACAAAATCGACAGACCTTGGAGACATGATAAAAAAAATGAATGCTGAAAACCTGACGGGTATTATCGATACGTCCATTCAATCGGCTGGGGAAGAAGGGCTCATTTTTTTCAGTAATGGCGAAATAGTCGGTGGTTCATTTTCATGGACAACCCATGGTGAAGTACCATTAAAAGAGAATATCGAAAATCTTATAGAGAAAACAAAACAATCAGGCGGGATGCTGAATGTCAGCAGGATACCGATGCAACCCGCATCAAATACTTCCAATAAAAAGAACGCGAACCCTGATCCGGATTTTAATGTGCTTATCATGCTTGAAGATCTTTTCAGGATTTTCGAAACCCTGATATCATCCAGGAAAAATAACAGCGTAAACTTTAGTAACATACTGAAAAAGAAATTTATTGAAAATGCTGAGAAATATCATTTCCTCGATCCATTTGCCGCAGAATTTGAATATTCAGATCATAAAATCAGGTTCACCGGCAAAGCGAGCGATGCGGAACTGTCCAAAGGGGTCATTTCAGCCATCGAAAAAATAGCAAATGAATATGGAATGCTTCCGGAGCTTCAAAAATACCTGGCTTTGTGGTACAATAAATATGAAAAAAAACTTGCGGAATTTAATATTGATTTGTGATACCATTAAATCTGCAAAAAAAACACCCTGTCAACAAAACATAATCTGATTACAGTCACAATATATCCAAAAATGGATATAACAGGTAAGAAAAATGGGCGGTACATTCTCTCAAGGCACATCAGATAGTTCAGCAAGGAGATACGCTGATTTCCTTGACAGCATTCCTGCTGCTGTCTTTCGCACAACAATAGAGGGCAAAATTATTTTCTGTAATACCGGTTTCGCCCAGATATTCGGTTATAGCTATGCCAATGATTTGATTGGGTTTCCTGTAATCAACCTGTACAAAAATAAAAAAGATCGGGGGGTAATGGTCCATTCCATCATGCAGAGAGGATGTGTGACAGACCTTCCGATACCATTCATCAAAGCAGATGGCACCTCCATATGGTGTGCTGTGACCGCCAGAGCTGTTTTGGATGATGACGGGATCGTCATCCACCTGGATGGAATCATGAAGGATATTACCCATGTCATTGAAGATATTGACAAACCCTCATTGCAGGCTGGCGTAACCAGCGAGCAGGAAGATATAGTAATCATATTTGATATGCATGGAAAACTGATTGATATCAATGAGGCGGGCACTTACCTGTTTGGTTTTTCTGTTAATGAATTACTTGGAAAACTCTTTTCGGATTTCCTAATTCCAATACAAAGAGAACATTTCATGCTATTTTTATCTGATATATTGAAATTGGGAACGGAAGAGATCATTTTTACATTGAATGACAAAAATGGCGATGAGCATCATATCGAATGTTATGCCCTCCTTGTAAAACGCAGCGGTAAGGCACATCATATTAAATGTATTGTCAGGGACATTACTGAAAAAATGAAACAGCAGAAAGACCAGGTGGACAGCAAAAAATTTCAAGGCGTACTGGAAATGGCCGGTGGAGTGGCACACCGATTGAATCAGCCGCTAACAATCATCAATAATTTACTGAATGAGGTCATTTCTGATTTGGCTCCAGGTGGTACAAAATATGAAAAAATTGTTAAAGTACAGAACCAGATCAAAAAACTGAATGAGATAACCAAAAAAATCGGAAATATTAAAAAATATGAAGCTATGGATTATGTTGCCGGCGTTCGAATTGTTGATATCGACAAAGCCTCATAAAAACAGAAAAGAGGGGAGACCTAATGGTAAAAAATGTTCTGATAGTAGATGATGATCAGGAAATGTTACTCGCGCTGAAGAACGGATTTGTAAAATACAAGGAAACTTTTTCTGTATTAATCGCGGAAGATGGTCTGACTGCAGTTGAAAAACTGAAAAAAAACACGGTATCCCTGGTTGTTACCGATCTTAAAATGCCCAGAATGGATGGTTTTGGTTTGCTTGAGCACATTATGGAACACTATCCGGATATTCCGGTGATCATAATAACCGGTTACAGTACACCGCAGATGGAAAAACTCGCAAGAGAAGGCGGGGCGGTAGGATATATCGCGAAACCGTTTATGCTGGAGAATCTCGCCAGGCATATCATGATAACCCTGAGAAAAGAATCAGAAGGCGGAACCCTGCATAGTGTTTCATCCGGTATTTTCCTTCAGCTTATGGAGATGGAACAAAAAACCTGTACAATCAGGCTTGATGATAAGACTTCGAATCAGAAGGGGGTCCTGTTTTTCAAGGATGGTGAATTACTTGATGCCAGGGTTGGCGACATACAGGGTAAAAAAGCGGCTTATCTGATTTTTGCATGGGAGGAAGTCACCATATCCATTCAAAATGTTTGTCCCCAGATGGATAATAAAATTAAGAGTGATTTACAGCCGCTGATTCTTGAAGCCATGCGGTTAAAAGATGAATCCGATGAGGCAGAAAAGAGAGCCGAAAAACCGGCACCTGAAAAACCGGCTCCCGAAAAAACAGCTGCTAAGATGAAGGATGTTAAACCACCGGATACAACAACGATTATTAGACAGAAGCTTGAAAAACAAATGGGCGAAAAATCAGGCCTGGAAGATATCTATAAGGATGATTCATGGAATGATATCATCCTTAAAATTCAGAAAATGAGTTCCTTTTTCCAGTTCGGTGGGTTGAGATTGGGATATATTGATAAGGGTGAAGCCAATGATTTTATTATTATACCCACAAAAAAGCCGACCGTGATTTCAGTTAATCCCAAGTGCCCAAGGGACAAAATTATACAGATATTGAGTCAATAAGAAGATCAGATATTCTTAAATGAATACCGATAACATATGATAATGCGTTGAATGACACTAATTAGAATGAAGTTCAGTTGAGAAAACATGATATAAAGAGGAAACAGGTAAATGAAAGAGTTATTTAATGATATCTTGAAAATGGACGGTATTAAAGGGGTTCTTCTTATATCTTTTTCTGGTGAGATAATATTTAGAGAACTAAAGATGAAAATGAAGGAAGAGCCCACCGAAAATGATTGGAAACTCTTTATCGAATCTATCAACGGGATCAGGGAAACGGACCTGATTTTCAAAGGCGGACGAATTTATCTCAGGAAATCTGAATTGGGTTATTTGATTATTTTGATGGATTTTTACGCTTCTGCGGCCATGATACGCCTAAACAGCGATATTATACTTCCGTCACTAAAGCCGGCAAAAGCGGCAAAAGGGTTATCGGGTTTTTTCAAGAAAAAGAAGTAAAGGTCAGTGCATATGATACAAGCAATAAATTGGACACCATTATAAACAATGCAGGTATGAAAGCACTCGAAAAAACATAGATCAGGGGTATGAACACTAAAATGAAAGATGACTTGGATAAAAGATTAAATGAAGCAGAAGTATGTCGGTCAATGGGATTGTTCGATGAAGCGATTGAGATTTTTCAGCAAATTACGAACAGCATTTCTGAAGACGATCCACGAATGAATGATATCGAGAATAAAATCAATGAATTGAAAAAAGAAATTACTAATCGAGACATAGCGGATACCGAGCAGGTAACAGCGCAGGAAATTTCGGATTTTAAGAAAACATTGACAGGCCAGGATGGAAGCAAAAATGTTTTAGACGGGCAGGCACTTCTTGACAGCGCTGAGAGCTTCAAGGAACTGGTGCTTTTCAGCGAAGCTGTCTCCGAGTATGAGAAATTGACATTACAGAAATATCCTTTTGAACAGATCGGTAAAGATTATATGGAATGTCTGTTAAAAGTCATTTCTCCAGCCAAATTCCCGGATTATTTTAAAAAAATGACTGGAAAGAAAGGATTTGATAAAGAAATCGGGGCTTCAACCATATATCGATTCGGACAGGAACTTGAAAAAAAAGATCACAAAGAACCGGCTCTTTCTCTCTATAAACTCGCATCGGAAATTAACCCGGATGACAGTGAAATCAATAAAAAAATCGATACGGTTTCAAGCACATCCAAAGTCGCTTCAAAATATGATCTGTTGTTAAGAGGGAATAAAGTCACCACAGACCAGTTGCAGAAAGCGTTTGCGCTTTCAAAAAAAATGAAAAAAAGTGTGGAATTTGTTTTAACCGGACAATATGGTATTAGTAAAGACAGCATAGCGGAATCGTTTAAGGCATACTATGGATGTAAATTTGTGGAATATGACCCGAATCTGGCCACACCTCACGAGCTGCTGGCAAATTTAAAACAGGCTTTTCTAATCAATTCAGGATGGGTTCCGATAAGCTGGGATAAGGATATTGTTGAAGTCCTGGTAGATGATCCAAAAGACTTGAACAAAACCGATAATATCAAATCACTTTTGAATACATCCAAAATCAATTTTTCAGTAGCCATAAAAGAGGACATAGATGAATACGTAAAACGTTTTTTTGATAAAGATCAGTTCGCAAGTGAAGCAGAATCAAATGGATCATTGGATGATTTTGATCTGATACCGGATGTTTCATTTGAAGAGGAAGAGGAAGAGATAGAAATTTCTGATGATTCCGATGAAAGTTCAAGCAAAGTCGTAAAACTGGTGGATCAATGCCTGATCGCAGCATATCGAAAGAATGCTTCTGATATCCATATCGAACCTTCCCCTGTTACGAAAGCCACCAGCATTCGATTCAGAATGGACGGTGTTTGCCAGGAGTATTTAAAGGTTCCGAATTCTCTGGCAAGAGGTATTTTGTCAAGGATCAAGATCATGTCGTCATTGGACATTGCTGAAAGGCGGCTGCCCCAGGATGGCAAGATAAAGTTCAAGAGAAAGGGGATTCCTCCTTTTGAACTTCGTGTTGCGACGCTCCCAACCACCGGAGGATATGAAGACGCTGTAATGCGGATACTGGCCAAAGCCGGTGCCATGGAACTTGATGACATGGGTATGAATAAACGGAATCTTGAAATTTTAAAAACGTCAATCCAAATGCCCTATGGTCTGGTATTATGCGTCGGACCGACCGGCTCAGGGAAAACAACAACCCTCCATTCAGCACTCGCGTATATTAATAAACCGGAGGTCAAAATTTGGACCGCTGAAGACCCCGTGGAAATCACACAGGGAGGACTGCGGCAGGTTGAAGCAAAGCCGCGTATTGGACTTGATTTTGCGAGGATAATGCGTGCCTTTCTAAGGGCGGACCCGGATATTATAATGATTGGCGAGATGCGTGACGAAGAAACAGCATCCATCGGGATTGAGGCCTCCCTGACGGGCCACCTTGTTTTTTCAACGCTTCATACAAACAGTGCCCCGGAAACAGTCACACGGCTGCTTGACATGGGGTTGAACCCGCTTAACTTCTCAGACGCATTCCTTGTTGTACTCGCACAGAGATTGGTAAGACGCTTATGTAAAAACTGTGCTGAAGAATACAATCCATCCAAGGAAGAATTCATGGAGATTGTGCAAGACTACGGGAAAAAGGATTTTAAAGATACCGAGATAAAATATTCATCTGATTTTACGATAAAAAGGCCTGGAAATTGCGGTACATGCTCTGGAACGGGATATAAAGGACGTCTCGGAATACATGAACTGATGCATGGTTCACCTGCGATCAAAAAAATGATCAAGAAGGCCTCTCCCACAGAAGAACTTTTTCTTCAAGCGGCGAAAGAAGGAATGTCGACTTTAAAACAAGATGGTATCATGAAAGTTATTCAGGGCCTTACAGATATTCGTGAAGTACGGCGTGTTTGTATCTCATAAATGTATTCCAGCCATGAAAATCGGATCTAAACAATGGAACATATTAATTCATGAAGGTTCCAAAGAAGTTAATGCACAAGTTGATGACAAAACCATTAAATTGTTTACCATTCATGCATTGGAATTGATGAAATGGAACCGTAAAGTCAACCTGACCGCTATTAATGATCCGTATGAGATAGCGGTTAAACATTTTATTGATTCAATTGTGATCCTGCCAGGTTTACCTGAAACAT
>JAUVGT010000169.1 GCA_030593645.1 Deltaproteobacteria bacterium | reverse complement strand
CACAAATTTTAAGGGTCGAGGCGCTCAGTCGGCAAGGCGCAAAAGCGCAGAAATATCAAGCATATTTCGAGCTTTTGCAACGTAGCCGAATGAGATGATTCGCCCCTTAAAATGTGAAGTTATTTTTGCGCGAGCCCTTAGCTAATCTCAATCTTGCTCACTCCGCCGGACAATGGTTTGACTTCAATTTTTGCGGTAATTCTCTCCTTGAGAGCCTCCACATGTGAAATGATTCCAATAGTTTTGCCGGAAGCGTTTAGTGTATCAAGGGCGGCAAGAGCCGTTTCAAGAGTTTCACTGTCAAGGGAACCAAATCCTTCATCGATAAACAGGGATTCTATGTTTGTCCGCCGGCTGTTTAATTCAGATAACCCGAGGGCAAGGGACAGGCTGACCAGAAAACTTTCACCCCCGGACAGGTTGTCTGTCGGCCGGATCTTGTCGCCATAAAATGTATCAATGACCTCGATAGTCAGATCTGATGATTTACTCCTTTTCAGAACATAACGCCTGTTCAGCATATCAAGAAAATGATTGGCGTTATTAATCAGGGTTTCAAGGGTAAGACCCTGGGCAAATTTCCTGAACCTGGCACCGTCAGCAGCCCCGATTAAATGGTTTAATGCCGCCCATCGTTTGCATTCTTTTCCCTGCAAATTTATTTCGTTCACTTTTTCCCGGTGTTCTTTGATCCTGAGTTCATTTTCTTCAAGCTGCGTTTTGAGTACGCCGGTCTCTTCGTTCAGATCTGATTTTTCTTTTTTAGTTTCTTCTTCGGCCTCAAGAACCGAATCCATACGTTCTTCGGTTATCGGGTTTAGCAGGTTTTTCTTGAGTTTTTCCCGGTTATCCTTTTTGATTGAAAAACACTCCATTTCCTGTTTTTCAATGGTTTCCCTGATACTGATTAACCCTTTTCTTTCGTCTTCAGAAATCAATGCTGTTAAGAATTCCTGTTCATCGGAAAAACCTGTTTTTTTAAGTGCATTAAGAAAAATTTCGGATGACTGAATGATTCTTTTCTGAACGTTCTCGATATCTGAACAATTTTGCTTCAAAGATTCCTCTTGCACAGCAAGATTTTTTTTCGTTTCAGTTAATCTTGACACCACCGCTTTCAAAGAATTTTCGAGCTCCGTTGTTTTCTGCTTTAGCTTTTCCTGTACCTTTCCAGGGTCCCGATTCCCGAATGTTGCATTCCGCTTTTCCCGTTGTTTTTTATGCCTCTTTTCAACAATGGCAACCGTATTCTTCTCACTTTTCAGCTGCAGAGTATCCTTAGCCAAAGTTACTTTAACCACAGCCAGTCTTTCATTTAAAGGAATAATCTTTTCTTTGAGTATATCCAGGGATGACTCCTGTTCCCGAAATGAATTCAAACGATTTTTTAAACGGTCAATCAACTCCTTGCCTTCATCCCCACCGGTTATCTTCTCTTTATAGCATTCAAGGGTGCTGTTCAGGCCGGCTGTTTCCTTTTGATAGAAATCATCAAGTACTTTTGACTCTTTGGTTAGGCGGATTTTTTTTTCGTTAAAAGATCTTTCCCGGTCTTCAGCCCTGATACTGACTGTCTGATCATCATAATGTTTTTTTGTTAATGTAATAATTTCGTCACCGAGCTCGCTCAGATTTTTATTAATCTTTTTAATCTCAGACAGAGTTGTCGATGTTTTCATAATGTCTTTTTTAGTTTTTTCAAGGAGCGGACTCAGATCTTCCCATTCGCCCGAAAGCACATGAAGACCGGAGACTTCAAACAGATTTTGGTATTCAGTGTTTATTTCCGCACGATTCTTTTTTATTTCCGCTATTAAATTTTGATTGTACTCTATTTCTGTACTTTGTTTTGTAATATTTTTCTCAAAGTTCTGCAGTTTATTTTGAATGTTTTTTAATTCTTTCTTAAAATTCGCGATCCGATTTACTGTATCACCTGTCTTGGACGCGTGTCCGGCCCAGGGATGATGTGTCGATCCGCAAAGGGGGCATGGCTCATCTTTAACCAGTTCTTTCCGGCGCTCCTCCAGACTTTTTATCGCGTCTTCAATTTCTTTATCGTGTTCCAGGTCTGTAATCTTCATCTCGAGTTTTTCTTTTTCAGGCTCCAGCCTGTTTTTGTTTTTGATTGAACCGGCAAATTTCTCCTCCAGTCCTTTTGTACGCACTTTTAAATCTTTGAGCCTGTTTTCATGGCTGAATATCTGTTTCCCTTTTTCCTGAAGTTTAACGATATATTCCTGTTGCTGTTTTAAATGATTTTCTTTCTCTTCAAAAAATAATATGTTTTCCCCGGATAAAAGCGAAGATAATTTCTCGCTTAGCTCCTTCTTCTGCTGGTGCCCTTCATCAAGCACCGAATCAATGTGTTTTAACTGTTCGATAGCCTTATTATGATCCTTCTGAGCGACCGTGAATTCCTTTTTACATTTTTTTATTTCATTTTGTTTTTCGGTTTTCTTTATATGCTGGATCTTCAGCCCAGACATTTTTTCTGTAATCAGCGGAAGATCCTTTACAAGGTTTTTATCAATGACGCTATCAGTGATATACTTTTTAACAGTTTCAATTCCCTTTTCTGTTTCTATAATTGAGGTTTCTATTTTGTTTTTTTCTTTTTCAGATTTTTTCAGATTTCTTTCGATCTCTCCTAAGATTTTTGAAAGTTCTTTCAGTCTGTCCTTTTCCGTTTCTATTAAGCCATCCAGCTTTACAACCTCTGTGATTGATTCCTGCTCTTTTTCCTTTTTTTCTTTAAATTTTTTAAATTCCTTATTTTTTAGCGTTTCTTCTTGTTCCGCTTTTTGAAGATCACTCTTTCGCGTGCATATACTTTTTTCAGCTTCCACAATTTTGCGCTTTAAAATTTCCGCTTGATCACGGTAGCCTTTTAAGATGGTATACGGTTCTTTCAACGACAATGCTTTCAAACCTCTCTTAAGTTTCTTAAAATCTGGTTCATGCCGTTTTTTTTCTTTATCGATCTCTTTGAGTTTAACATCACACTCAATAACAGCTCTTTTTAAATCAGCAATAGTCTGTAAATATGTTTTTTTCTCTTCTATTTTTGAAAGTTCCTTATCGACATTACTGATCTTTGTGCGGATCCCTTTTAGTCTTTCTCTTTTTTTTAATACATCTTCCTCAGGCAGAAGATTAACGTTTTTAAGCACAGTTCCCAGTTTTTCAAGCCTCTGCTTTTCAACCTTGTCCCGCTGGTAGGCAGATTTTGAGATTTCGGTATAGATTTCCATACCGGTCATTTTCTCAAGAAGGACCGCACGGTCATCTTCACCGGCTTGGAGAAAAGCCGTAAAATTACCCTGTGCAAGCATGATTGATCTTGAAAACCGAACATAATCAAGCCCTGTCAGTTCCTCAACAGCTAAAGGGACCTGTGAAATCTTATTGTTGATAATAATCCCGCCATCTTCATCCACAAGTTCCATTCTTGCCGGTTGAAAATTTCCATTGGGTTTTCTTCTTGCACGGTAGAGTTCATAATAAGATCTATACGTTTTGCTATTAATGGAAAAGGTAACCTCCGCTCTGCATTCGCCTGTATTGTGGCTCATGAGCTGTTCCAGTTCCTTCTTATTGGGCAGCCGCGGGGTTTGTCCATACAGGGCGACACAGATTGCGTCAAGGATGCTCGTTTTCCCGGCTCCGGTGGGACCGGTGATGACAAACAGACCGGAGTCGCTCAAAGGGGATTCTTCAAAATCGATGTTGAATTCTCCTTTAAGGGAGTTGATATTCTGAAAACTGAGATTAAGAATTTTCATCTGGAGTGCTCAATGCCATTTTCAACTGAATGCCATATTTCATTAAACGCCTGGGTCAGTTCTTCTTTTAAATCTTCTTCGATTCCGGTTTCCTTTTCCAGTCTTTTTTGAAATACAATTTCTGGTGTAAAATGATCAAGGGTATCTGTCGGGTTTGCTTTTTTCAGTCTCCTGTCTTTGATACTCTCAAGGTTTTTTATGGCAAGAATATCAAGAGCCAGTTCATCAGCCAATTCATTGAGAGTAATCTCAATATCGGGTTTCCAGACCTCCTCAATAACGGATACTTCCACCCAGATACTGTCATCGGGATCCTCCTGCCTCATACCCTTCAGCTTGCTGACAACCTGATCAAGACTCCCTTTGACCGTTCTTATTTTTTGGAATTCAGGTATGGCAAGAGTTGTGATCTCCGGTTTTTCACTGTCTTGACCAAATTCCACGCATACGATCTGCTTCTTATTCCCGGCTTCACTAAAACTCAACGGTATGGGTGCCCCCGAGTACCTGATATGACCGTTTCCCTCAATTTTCTGCGGCCGGTGCAAATGACCCAGCGCAATATAGTCAAATTCATCCGGGAACGCGGAAGCCGTAAATTTACCAAGGGAACCCACATGAATTTCGCGAATACCCTCATCATCTTTAAAATTACCGCCTGCAGTAAAAAGGTGACCGGTTGCAATAATCGGAATAGTTGGATCACCCAGCTCTTTTCTTTTCTGAACCGCAGCATCTTTTACAAGGTCATAGTGATTTTTGATCCCATCAATCAGCGCCCTGCTTTTTTCTTGATAATTTTCACCCGGCAATGATTTCCGGATATCCCGATCCCTTAAAAACGGTACCGGGCAGATAATACCAGAGGGCTTTCCTGAAGAATTGTTAATGATTATTATTTCATCCGAGATATCAGCAGAGATACCGCCGATTACATGCACATTCAGCACTTCAAGCACATTCTTAGGCGCATTCAGTGTCGAAACCGAATCATGGTTCCCGCCAATAATAATCACAGTACAGGATGTTTTTAAAGATACATGCCCAAGGAAACTGTAATACATCTTCAGGGCATAGTTCGGCGGTGAAATCGTATCAAAAATATCCCCGGCAACAATCAGAACATCCGCGGCCTCTTTGATGATCAGTTCAAGCAGCCAGTCAAGAAATCCTTCATGTTCTTTCTTCCTGTCCTTATACATTAAATTCCGGCCGAGATGCCAGTCTGAAGTGTGTATAATTTTCATTTTATTCTATTTCTTTTTTATTAACTGGAAATATTTTAGTGGTCAAATTAACAAAAGGACATTATCATTTTCTAATAATTGGAAGTATCAGGCCCTGAAATCACTTCTGGTTTTTCTGTACACGCATTGATTATCTGAGCTGCCCGCGCGCGATTGAAAGAAAGACACCCACAGTACAAAGAAGAGTAAAGATAATAAAAACAATCCTGATACTCTGAAGAAATATATCATAATTCGATGGATTAATGGGCACGTTCCCGAGCAATACAGCAAATACAACCGTGGCAGTCGCCATACTCAACATCTGGCCGAGCAATCGCATGGTTGCCACAGATCCCGAGGCAATGCCGTAATACCTTTTTTCAACACTGCTCATAATCGCGTTCATGTTGGGTGAGGAAAACAGGGCAAAACCCAAACCCAGCGTAACAAGGACACTGATCACATATGTGATGGATGTGGCTGGACCCAGGAATATCAGCATAAACAGTCCCAAAGCAGTCAAACCCATACCTGCCGATGCAATCAGGCGCGGCTCAATCCGGTCTGAAAGCTTACCGGCTTCCGGTGAACATACCGCCATGACAATGGGCTGAAAAACCAGTATCATCCCCGCCGATTGGGGATTTAAACCTTTGATATACTGGAGATATAGACTCAGAATGAAAGTAACGGCAAATGTGGCCGCATAGTTTATCAGCGCGGCCAGGCTCGAAAAGGCGAACAGGTGGTTGTTCTGAAAAAGGCGTACTTCAAATATAGGGTTCTGAATCGCTTTTTCATGGATTGTAAAAAAAATAAATCCCAGTATACCCATCCCAACCAGGCAATACGCCCATACATCCGGGAGAAGGGTGGCCCCGTAAATAAGTGCCATCAATGAAATACCATAGATGATGCTGCCTTTTAAATCGAATTTTTCCTCTTTATCCCCCTTCCACTCGCCTTTTAAATATTTAGCGGTAATCCATATGGATGCCAGTCCCAGGGGGACAACGGTTAAAAAGATGCTTCGCCAGCCGAAGTGATGTGTCAGGGAGCCGCCGGCAGTCGGCCCGATGGACAAACCGATATACACTGCTGATACATATATCCCAATGGCACGGCCACGTTTTTCCGGAGGAAAAACAGATGTGAGGATGGCCATACCGGTGGTGACCACCATTGCGGCGCCAAACCCTTGAAATATCCTTAAGATAAGTAAAATTACCGCATTTGGAGTAAATATCGACAGGAAAGCGGAAATAACAAAAATCACAAGTCCCCATGAAAATATTTTCTTTCGCCCGTATATATCGGCGATTTTCCCCATGGGTACCAAAAAAACCGCGGTCGCTAATAAGTATGCGGTCGCGAGCCAGCTCAGCATGACCGCACCGATACTAAATTCTTTTTGTATCGCAGGCAAGGCGACATTCACGGCCGATATCATGAATGGCCCGATGAATGATGTAAACGTAGCCACAATCAGTGTTGAATTCTCAAGGGACCGCTGGCTATAAACTTTTGATTCTTTTTTTTCCGCTGGATTAGTCATATTGAAATTTCACTGTAATCAAATACACGAGTCAAAAGAACCCTGTTTTGGATATTCCAGTAAGGGATTACTTTTTGTGCAGGGTTAATACTTCTTAAATCTCCATAGGTGTGAACCTGAACAATTGGGGTCAGTGCCGATATCATTGTGTAATATATTAAAAAGAGGTAGAGTGAAGCGTCTTCCATATTCGACGTTCGATGTTGAACGTTCGATGTTCGATGTTCATCTTTTCACTTAAAAAGCACCGCACTTACTACCCATTCACGTTTCTTCAATAATTTCGTGATTGGTTTTACCAACTACCTGACGCCCCGCCGCCCCCCGAACTGCCGCCACCGCCGGAGAAACTGCTGCCGGAAGAACTCCAGGAGCTCGACCCTGAACTACTGCCTGAGGAGAAGGTAAAGCCGCCGATAGTTGCTCTTCCTTTACTTTTGAGATCTCTACCCGCCTTACGGTACCATTTGGTACGGCCCAGGATCAGCTTGGCAATGGGAAACATAATCAGGTATATGATCAGAAGAATAAACCCAATTTTTGTACCCACAACCACAATCGGAAACATGGCCCAGAACGGTATCAGGAAGAAATAGAGAAACCAGCCCACACGCGGTGTCAAAATCCCCAGCACCGTAAACAGGCCAATAATACCGAAAACAAACGCGCCAATCAGGATGCGTTCGATAATGCCAAGATCCGGTGCGTCAATTTGTAAACCAATATTATTCCCGGATGGCTCAGCCATTGCCGGTATTTCATCGCCCCCCTCGAGCTGGGAGATAACAGCCAGGATTCCCTGTTCAATACCGGCGTCAAAATCATTCGCTTTAAACCGTGGTGTCATGACATTACGGATAATACGACCGGCTTTCAGGTCGGTGAGGGTTCCCTCGAGGCCGTAACCCACCTCAATGCGCATACGCCGCTCATTGGGAGCGATCAGTACAAGCACACCGTTGTCCTTTTCTTTCTGACCGAGCTGCCATTCCTCGAAAACCTGAACAGCAAAAGATTCAATATCTTCTCCTCCCAGTGTCGGTACAGTGAGCACAGCCACCTGGTTTGTGGTACTTTCTTCATGGGCTTTAAGTTTGGCGGTAATACGGTTAACCGAGGCAGAACTGAGAATTTCCGCACCATCGGTTACTCTTCCACTCATATAAGGTACATCCGCCGCAATAGAGCTTGAATTCCATGCCAGGAGCAGGATCATTGTCAGACCATAAAGAAAAAACGGTTTTTTATTCATTTATCCGCCCCCTTTTGCTCGATCGGTTCATTGGAAATTTGGTTTGCCGCACCGGGAACTCCCTTAAATCCCGCTTCAGACAAACGGTCTTCGAGGGCGGTAATTCCCTGACTCAATGCCTGAAAAAAATCACTCTTTTTCAGGGATACCGTCATTTGTCCAATGATATGCTTCAAGTCTTGAGAATCCACACGGTTTACAATCCCGCTGTCCGGAAGTATAGTCACCTGGTGCTCAAACAGTCCGATCAGCAGAAGGATACCGGTACGCTCGCGGGTTTTGAAAATCTCACGTTCCAGAAAAAGAGACCGCGCATATTGTTCTGTTTCCGTCTTCGCACGTGTTTTATCCAGGAAAAGACGCGCGAAGCCAGGCCAAAATACGGTCAGCAGGGCGGAAAAAGCACCGACACCGATCACAATGACCATGTTAAGCAATGCGGTATCGAAACCAGTCCAGCCCGGCCGGATAAAATCCTGAATTAAAACGAGCAGGGCACTGAATACCGTACCCATTGCAAACGCTTTCCATGGAATTTCAGGATAATTATCACACCTGCCCACCACAGCCGTTACCAATTCAACATGGGTGTTCTTTTCGAGCTTACCGACAAGTTTGTTTAACTGAGCCGTTTGGTCTGTAGAAAAATACATAATATTATCCTGTGATAGATGTTTTGTGGTTAGAAGTGGTATAAAAACCTCCCCTCAGTTCCAATTTCTGTGTGGAACGAATATTTTAAAACCACTTCACGTCACCAGCCTTACTATTTCTTATTATTTATTTCAACCATGGAATACATGAGTGTGTGTTTAGATACAGATTCAAAAGTGTTTATTTTCCATCGATGACTTTTCTTACCGCGTTTGCCAGCTCATGCCTTTCAAACGGCTTTTCAAGGTATTCCCTGACGCCAATTTCCTTTGCTCTTTCTTCATTAATTTGTTCGCTAAAGCCTGTGCAAAGAATAATCGGAATATCAGGATGAACACTCAACACTTCCTTAACCAGATCACGGCCCGTCATCCGGGGCATCGTCATATCGGTAATAATCAAATCGAACTGGGTTGGATCGGATCGGAACAGATCCAAGGCTTTGACCGGGTTCGTAAAAGTTACAACATGATAACCGAGCTGTTCAAGGGTCTGGCATGCCATTTCTACCAATAACTCTTCATCATCGATAAAAAGAATTTTTTCATTTCCGGTTTGTAAATCCGCTGAAACTGCCTTTTCCACAGCGGGTTCTTCATCAATTATTGGAAACAGAACATCAACGGTGGTGCCCCTTTCCGGCTCGCTTTTTATGGTAATCACACCGTCATGGTTTTTAACAATACCATGAACCACCGCTAATCCCAAGCCTGTACCTTTTCCCACATCTTTGGTTGTATAATACGGATCGAATATCTTATCCATAATCGCAGATTCAATCCCGCTGCCGGAATCGCTGACCGTCAATTGAACATATCGATTTGCACTTAATGTGTTATACCCGGCTGACTTTATTTCATCCCGTTCAATTTCATTCAGGTTTATCTCCAGGATACCCCCCTTTTCTTCCATCGATTGTGATGCGTTTGTGCACAGGTTGATGATTACCTGGTGGATCTGCGTGGGATGGGCTTTGATGGTCCCTGAATGATCTGGAATGTTAGAGCGAATATCAATTGTCGATGGTATGGAAGCCCTGATCAGCTTAATGGACTCTTTAAAAATTGGATGAATTTTTATCGGTTTTCTTATGTGTTCCACTTTACGGCTAAAAATTAAAAGCTGCCTGACCACATCTTTCGCGCGTAATGTTGCGTTTTTAATTTCTTTTAAATTAAGTCTGGCCGGATTCCATTCCGGAATATCATCAATACCAAGTTCAGCATTCCTAAGAATAATTCCAAGAATATTGTTAAAATCATGAGCTATGCCTCCTGCCATAATTCCGATCGCTTCCCTTTTCTGTGTTTGCTGAAGCTGCGCTTCCATAACCAGTTTTTCTGTAATATCAGATGAGATCACTCCCACTTGTACCACACTGCCTCGACTGTCATAGACTGGATATGAATGAATGGAATAAATCCTATTTTCGTTCTCAACTTCAATCTGAACCGGTTTACCTGTTCTGACTACCTCGTTAACAGCATTCTTCCTCGTCTCAGAAAATGAAATCGGAAAAAAATCATAAAAACATTTCCCCACAAGCTCATCCGTATTCATCCCCAGGCTTTGAGCGGCTATTTCATT
>JAUVGT010000376.1 GCA_030593645.1 Deltaproteobacteria bacterium | reverse complement strand
CCTGTTCAGCCGGTTCAATTGATCCTTCTGATTTTTTACCGGTGACTGACCGTGATATCGATAAAATGTTCATTCGGATTTTGAAAATAACCGCGTCGATTGAAAATAGTTATCTCAAAAAACTTTTTGAGGCATTCTGGGATGATGTGGATTTTGTACGCAGGTTTAAAAACGCACCGGCAGCCAAAAAGATGCATCACGCCTATATTGGGGGTCTTTTGGAGCATACATTGTCCATGGCGCTCCTTGTGGACAGGATCGCAGGACACTATAGCGGGATTGATCGGGACCTTCTTCTTTCCGGTGTGATCCTCCATGATGTTGGAAAGACCATCGAGTTCGAGTATCAATCGAGAATAGACTATACAGATGAAGGGAGGCTTATCAGCCATATTGTCATCGGGGTCAGGATGGTGGATGAAAAAATAGCGGCAATTGAAAATTTTCCCAGGGAGCTGGCAATGCTCTTAAGTCACATGATCGTCAGCCATCATGGAACGCGTGAGTACGGTTCGCCTGAGCCGCCCAAAACCATAGAAGCGGTATTGCTGAATTATATCGACGAGATTGATTCAAAAGTAAATGGAATTCGTGATTTTATCAATTCAAACGATCCCGATGAATCCTGGACCTCTTATCACAGGCTTTTGGGCCGTCACTTTTATAAAGGAAAGGCCAAAACCGAATAGATATGTTTATTACACTTGAAGGCATCGAAGGCTCCGGTAAAACAACACAAGCCGGGTATATGGTTGAGTTTCTGGAGGATACAGGCAGGGAGTATTTTATTACCCGCGAGCCGGGCGGGACGAAAATCGGGGAAAAAATACGCTCCATTCTCCTCGATACAGAGAGTAAGGGACTGACGCCGCATGCGGAACTTTTATTGTATATTGCAGACCGGGTTCAGCATGTACAGGAGAAAATCCTTCCCGCCTTATCAAAAGGATTAACCGTGATATGTGATCGTTATTATGATGCCACTTTGGTGTACCAGGGCTATGCCAGGGGATTAGACCTGAAGTTGATTCAAAAATTGCATGAGATAGTACTTGAAAATCCGAAACCCGATATTACATTTCTTTTTGATCTATCACCCGAAATCGGTTTGAAGCGGGCATGGACCAGAATTGAAAAGGAAACGGAAAATTCCGGGGAGACGAGGTTTGAAGAAGAGAAACTGTCTTTCCATAATAAAGTTAGGGAGGGCTATCTCAGGCTCGCAGAACGTGAACCTCAGCGGTTTCAAATCATTGATGCCGGGCAGACTGAACCGGAAGTTAAAAAACAGATTATCAAAATACTGGAATCAAAAATAGGAAAATGAGGGCCGGTTTAGAGAGTAAAATATGAACAAAATTATGGACCATTTAAATGATTAATTTTGAAAGAAAGGAACCATGAATCCGATATATTTTCCATTCACATACACGATAAAACCGACGGTGGACGCGCTGGGTGTGTTTTTCAGAAAAAGCACCGTATATCAGCCTTTAAAAGGTATGATACCTGAAAATATGCATAAACTGGCAGAAAAAGGAATGATAGATATTCGTGTCCCGGCGGGCAACAATGAAGATGAAGTCGCTTTGGCCATAACGGATTACACAAACTGGTCAGGATCTTTTCATGGCAATAAGGGTGTGGGTGTTGATTTCATAAAAACAAGACAGGGAGAGGTTCCTTTTTTCAATGAAACATCTGTATCGCAATTAAAGGCAGATATAAAGACCCGGTCGAAAAATGTTAAGCAAGAGGGAAAAATCGATCCTATTTTCAACGCAAAACTGTTTTTAGGGATTGCCCAGGAATTTGATCAAAGCGATATCAGCATGCAGGGTAATCTAAATCAAGTCGATCAGATGGAACAGGAACTTTTTCAAAATCTCAGGGGAGAGAATCGGTCCGGTGAAGCGGCGCAGCGAGATACACATTCACAATATGCCAATGACACAAGAAGTTATATGATAGCAGAGCGATTGAACGCGTGGACCCGGCTTTTGCACCATGATGTTGAACACAATGAAATGGAACTGCCCGGAGTATATCTTACCAGCAGCCGGACGGTTTTTGAATTTGTATTAGACATATTTCCTGATTCCGTGAAAATTTTTCATCTTCAAAGTCGGTACAATGAAAATGATACTTCCTCGGGAGATGAGTTATGGCAGAATGATTTACAGAAAAACCTCGAAAATCTTTTAATGGATCCAAATCCGAACCTTCCAAAAGAGATCACGCCCCCTGAAAGGCACGGCGCGAATGGGAAAAAAGTATCATTGACCTTGAACATGATACCCGGTGAAAATCCCTGTGCTTTTTTAGAACGGGTATCCGGAAGCAGCTTTAAGTGGCCGGATACAGGTAAAAATAATAAAATAATGAGTACAATTGTCGGCTTGATAGATAATTGTCCGGAGTCGCTCAATATGTTATAGATAAATATGATGGTTTCGTAATCCGCCGTAGGCGGACCAACTTCCGCGTTATGCTGCATTTTGCAATCATTCAACGCCCCGGTTAAATAAAAAGCACAGATTTAACAGGGCAGGTCCGATAAGTACGCTTCATTATTACAAAATTTGCATGCCTTGAATTTGAACTTTTTACGAAACCGTCACATTCGGAATTTTTTACGCGACTGTCAAACATGAATCTGATTAAATTGAATCGAATCAGAAAAACAGGAAGAGGGGTCTTGACTGGCGGGTCTAATTGGTATAAGGACTCATGCGAAACTGAAATATAAATAAGTGACTTTGTCACTATTGATTAATCACTAAGAAAGGAGATGTGTAATATGGCTTTTAATCCTATTGTTGATGCAGAGAAATGTGCGGGGTGCGAAGAATGTGTAGATGTATGCCCGGTAGAAGTATTTGAGATGAAGGATGACAAATCAGTACCCGTTAATGCTGAAGAATGTCTGGGTTGTGAAAGCTGCGTTGAGGTTTGTGAAGAAGGCGCCATCGTAATCGAAGAAGACTAGTTAATACATTAAAACTATAAACCCTCTGACCCGGATATGATAAAGGTTCAGGGGGTTTTTTTGTTGCCGGGGCAGGGTGTTCAGTGATATCTTTCGGTTTTGAAACTGATTCTAATCATTTATTGGTGGAAACCATCAATGATCTGTAGTTAAAAAGGTGTGGGTATGAAAACGTCCGATTATGATAATTTCCCCAAAATTGCGTTAGTTAAACAGAACCTGTTTAAAAGTAAAATGGGCAATCTGCATGGGGCAGTTAAGTCAGCCCTGAAAAGTAAACCCTTTCTCCGTCAAACCAAACCGGGTCAGAGCGTGGCTGTGGCAGCCGGGAGCAGGGGGATCAGCAGGATTGATGAAATCCTTATTTATACAATAGAGTTTTTAAAGGCCGGGGGTTTGAAGCCCTTCATTGTACCTGCCATGGGAAGTCACGGCGGTGCCACGGACAGAGGACAGCAGAAGGTGCTGGAAAAGCTGGGCATAACTGAAAAATCGATGGGGGTTCCGATTTTTCCGGAAATGGATGTGGTCTGTCTCGGTGAACTGCCCGGGAATGTGAAAATCTTTTTTTCCAAAAAAGCGTTGGAAGCCGATCATATTATCGTGGTCAACCGGATTAAACCGCATACAAAATTCAGTGCTGATATAGAAAGCGGTCTGTGCAAGATCATGACGATCGGGCTTGGGAAAGCAGAAGGCGCAGCGGAGTTTCACAGAAAAGCGGTGAACCATTCATTCACCATTATCGAAGATGCCGCGGGAATGATCCTGGCAAAATGCAGGGTCCTTTTCGGACTCGGCATACTTGAGGACGGATATGGGAATACAGCATACATTGACACCCTCATGCCATCGGAGTTGATTCAGTGTGAAAAACAGCTCCTGAAAAAAGCGGTTTCCATTATGGGCCGAATTCCGTTTGACCATATTGATATCCTCGTGGTGGATTATATTGGCAAAAACATCAGCGGGATCGGAATGGACTCCAACGTAACAGGGAGACACAGGGATATTGTGGGTGATTTTTACCAGTACCCTCATATCAAACGGATATTCGTCAGGGACCTGACTTCGCTCACTGACGGAAATGGTAATGGAATCGGACTGGCCGATTTTACCACAACGCGTTTGGTCAATGCCCTGGATATTGAAAAGATGAACATTAACGCGCTCACTGCCATTTCACCTGAAAAAGCCGCTATTCCGATTCATTTTGAAACCGATAAACAGGCCCTGAAAGCATGTGTTTCCACAGCCGGACTTGAAAATATGGAATCTGCGCGTCTGATCAGGATAAAGGATACCGCGCATCTTGAGTTTCTCCAGGTTTCATCCGTGTTTGATAAGGAAATTTCTGAGAACTTGGATATTAAACAGATTTCACCCTGGGAACCGATTCAATTTAACAAAGACGGAAATCTTTCGGGATGGGGCAGATAATAAAAACTGAATGCTTGTCCGCCATAGCCTTGGCTATGGCGGACAAGCATTCAGTTTTTTCAGGCACATACACCTTGCTTGAAGCAGTAATCTATGATAGGTCAATACATTATGAAACAGTATGTTATTGATGAGCTAAGGCTTGAGGATTATAAGAAATTAAAGACATTTATGGATGGGAATTATAAGTCCTCTCACCTGGATGGTATTTACTGGATACCGCTGGAAGAAACGTATCTCACCGGGATCCAGGTTGAACATAAAGAGTGCCAGCCCTTCTATTTTGCCATTGATTTGGAGGAATCTATGATATCAAGCGAGTTTTTAATCC
>JAUVGT010000334.1 GCA_030593645.1 Deltaproteobacteria bacterium | reverse complement strand
TAACCAGAAATAAGCCGATACGTACAGCATGAAAGGAGTTCCTGAAAGGCAGTCCATCATCAGACCGAGAATAAGTATAACGATTGTACTCTCACGAACAGGTCTATTTAAACCAAGAAAAATAATAAACGGGATGGTAATATCATAAAAACTATTCAGCAGGGGAATCTTTGGAAAAATAACAGTCTGGATCATTAAAAGTGCGGGGCATATAAAAATATAAAAACCGTATGTCATTGTCGACTCACAAATTTGTATTTCGGAGGATTCGTGATTACCAGCACCTCCTCTATCTTTTCATAATTGATATAGGGCATCACCATCACGTCCTGAAAGATACCTGCATTACGCCTGATCACACTTGTCACTTCTCCGATTTTCAAACCTTTTGGATATACACCATCCAGTCCGGATGCCACTATTTTATCACCGACTTTTACATCTTCCTTTCGCAGAACATATTTAAAAAAACACCTCTCAGTTGAAGAACCCTTTATGATACCCCTGGCCCGGGTTCGCTGAACCAGGGCATCGATCGAACTGTTCCTGTCGATCAACAGCATAACCTTGGAATAATGGGAAGAAACATCCGTGATCTGACCGGCAATCCCTTCGGGAACAACCACAGGCATCCCCTTTTCCATGCCATCGACCTTACCTTTATCGATTATGATTGCCTTAAACCAGGGAGACGGGTCCTTACCGATCACTTCCGCGCTGGTCAGCTGTTCCGGTACCTTGTTTTGGAAGTTTAATAAATTCCTCAACCGGATATTGGATTGTTCAATCTCCTGGCATTGATTATCAGCGATTTGCCCCATATTGAGTGATCTTTTGAGTTCAGCATTCTCCTTTGCAGCAGAAACAAGCCAGAAATAATTGAGCCAGATTCTCCCTGCGAATTGAACAGAATCTGTTACCGCGTCCTGAACAGGGGCAACCAGAAATAGAGCAATCCGGCCAAATCTGTGTGATGGATAACGGCCGGCTGATATAAACAAGATGATGATGTTTACGATAATTAATACAATTACCGCAACGATGACGACCAGTTTTTTTGAAAACATTGGATTAAGAAATTACGACTTGTTTTAGAACATCAATATTGTCTAAACACTTGCCGGATCCGAGCGCCACGGTTGATAGCGGATCCTCGGTTACCGTAATCGGCAGATTGGTCTCTTCCCTGATCAGCTTATCCAGATTCTTAAGGAGAGCCCCGCCGCCTGTCAGGATGATCCCTCTATCCACAATATCGGCTGATAATTCCGGAGGTGTCTGTTCCAGTGCAATTTTAACAGTTTCAACAATTGAATCGATCTGTTCAGAAATGGCTACACGTATTTCTTCTGAATCGATCGACAGGATCTTTGGTATTCCGGACGCAAGATCCCGTCCTTTGACCTCAATGGTCTCAAGATTCTGTGGATCCGGGTATGCGTTCCCAATGGTTAATTTTATGATTTCCGATGTTCTTTCACCAATCAGGAGATTATATTTTCTTTTGATGTATTGAATGATCGCGGAATCCATTTTATCCCCTGCCACCCTTACGGAGCGGCTGTATACGATACCGGCAAGGGAGATCACAGCGACTTCAGTGGTACCGCCCCCGATATCAACAACCATATTGCAGGTGGGTTCCTCAATCGGAAGGTCCGCCCCGATCGCGGCTGCCATGGGTTCTTCAATCAGAAATACTTCACGCGCCCCGGCTGATTCGGCGGATTCTTTGACGGCCCGCTTCTCAACCTGTGTAATACCGGAAGGCACGGCAATAATAATCCTGGGTCTGACCAGTGCCCGCCGATTATGGACTTTTCGAATAAAATGTCTTAGCATTGCCTCGGTCACTTCAAAATCGGCAATAACACCGTCCCGCATGGGACGAATCGCACGGATACTTCCGGGTGTTCTGCCCAGCATTTTTTTTGCTTCCGTACCCACAGCCAGAATACGATTTTTGGATCGGTCATCAACACTAACAGCCACAACAGATGGTTCACTCAGTACAATCCCCCGTCCCTTGACATAAACAAGTGTATTGGCCGTGCCCAGATCAATCGCAAGATCATTTGAAAACATACCCAGAATACTGTCAAAAAATAAATTCATATTTCCTCAATTCCGCACTGAAACCAGTGCTGCATTTTTCCGTCAGGCGGATATTATTATCTTTCTAAACGACAAAAGCATAACTATCAAATTTATATTATGATTACAAGGGGAATTTACACCATGTAATTTTTTTTACACATGCCTTGAGGCAGTATTATCAAGTATCTTTTTTTATACTTTGATTATTATAGGAACAAAACCGATTCAAATACCGACAAGCAATTGCATACGGCTCACTGCCGATCTATTGAACTAAAAATCGGTATGGTGAACGAAAAATCGGTATGGAAAAAATTTTTCAAAATAATATCAGCCCTGACGCATTAACAAATAAATATTGGAATATCAATTTGTTAGGAAACAACCCTTCGCGTTAATTTGAACAAAATGAAATAATAACCTGTTGAAATTAAAACGAATCATAAAATTATTCGTGCGTCAGTCCTGAAACAATATATCAAATCTTGACATACTGTTTATAAGGTGCTAGTTATGGTGGCTCGAGTCGGGGCGTAGCGCAGTCTGGTAGCGCACTTGAATGGGGTTCAAGGGGTCGGAAGTTCAAATCTTCTCGCCCCGACCAATTTTCTAAGCAAGTTAACTTTAGGGTGACTTGCTTTTTTTATTCTCTAATCGGGAGATAACCTCTTTTTTTTAAACACTGTTTTTCCGGCACTCATAAATTGCACACCCGCAACACTGGCAACCACCAGTACAATTCCCGCAAAACTCAACGGTTCCAGATTGTCTGAAACAATATGATCGGGCCACCATTGAAATAAAACACAAACCGCTGTTGACATGAAAGTCACAATGGGAGTTAACCCAAGCATAGCGCTAACCTGGATGGTTTTCCAGCGTTTTAATGCCATTGCAAATGCCCCATAGGCGATGAGGGTATTACAGCAGCAAAAAAGTACAATCCCATACTGCTCGGCATTTAAAGTTCCTAATATCGAACTGTGGGACCATGGCAGCAATATCAGAATTCCAAGGAAGTAAATAAACATAAGACTGTTGGCCGGGGAGAGTTTACTGCCCATGGATTTTTGAATTAAAGCGTAGATTGACCAGGAAATGGTGGAAAACTGGACAATCATAACGCCGGTCAATATAGCGGCGTCAGATGCTGAAGTATTAAGGCTCGGATGGAAAAACATCAGCATCCCGCAGGCTAACGCGCCGAAACACACCCATTTTTTTGCGTTCACCGGCTCTTTAAAAAACAGGATACCTCCAATTGCCAGATAAAATGGTGCAACCTGAAAGTTGAGCTGAGCTGTTCCGGGGGCGATGTACTCGAGACACCAAACAAATGTCACGTAATTACCGGTTAAAAAAATACCGGCCAAACCAAGCCGCACAAAATCTTTGACCTCTAAAGTCAGAAATTGTTTAAGACGTCCAAAACTTGCCTGAATGATCAGGGTAAACAGAAAGGCAAAGGTAAAACGCGTCCAGGTCAACGTCGTTGCATCGATAAATTCAACAGATAACTTGAGAGGTATGGCCAATACACCCCATAGAATGACTGCTGTTAAGCTAAGTATTAACCCGGTACCCATGTTTATATGTGCTCCTAAATTCGATGGTTTTATAGATGGTTGATCTTACCATAACAATCTTCACCGACCGACTGTTCTTTTCGGGAGCAGATAAACCAGTCGATCAAACTTGTATTCAATATTGATGGTCTCGTAAAAAGTCCGAATTAAACGGTTTCGTAAAGAGTTCAAATTCAAGGCATGCAAATTTCGTAATCATGAAGCGTACTTATCGGACCTGCCCTGTTAAATCTGTGTTTTTTATTTAACCGGGGCGTTGAATGATTGCGAAATGCAGCACAACGCAGAAGTTGGTCCGCCTACGGCAGATTACGAAACCGTCAATATTGAAATCCGCCCCGACGTATTCCGATCGGGTTTTGCATCATGCTGCTCACTAATAACTGCGGTAACATGTCGTGTCAATATGAATATTTAACCCGGTATTTTCACAAACCTTCTATTACGAACACTTAACTTATGTCATTTAAAGGATTCCATAACCTATCTCAAAAACAGATATGATTGTTATTCAATAAGCTGTGTGATAAGTATACTCACCAATTCTTCTGATCCTAAACTAAGCGAGCGGTGATGCGAAAAAAAAATACAATTCTCTGCGTTTGTATATTTACGTTCATTTTCCCTGCTATTTCATTTGCAGCAGGATATTCCAGTATAAAAACAATTGGATTCTCAAATGATGGAAGATACTTCGCCTATGAAACAACCTTTTATGATGATATGGAAGGCTCGGGCTATAGAAAAATCATATGTGTGGACGTGGCCGCAAATCACTTTGTTAAAACGATTGTAATATGGGATGGAAATGAAAAAACCTGGAATACAGAGTATCCAAATATTCAAAATCAGGTCAACCAAATGCTGGATCGATATAAAATTACATTCGGCAACACCGGAAAGCCTGTTTATCAGGACAATACTTTTTTAAATCCGCTGAACTATCAAAAACCCGATTCAAAAAAAAAGATAACAAGAAATATCAAATTCAGTCACCCATCAGGTAAGAAAAAAAACATGGATTACCAGTTGATTTTACAGGAATTTCAAGTCAAGCAATCAAACTGTTCCCAATTGGCACAAAATCATACCCATCCCAAAATACTTGCATTGGCAGTCATCAACCAGGAATCAATAAAAATTTTACAAAAAGATAAACGGCTGTTTCCATCTCGCCAATGCCCCTATGCCTATGGCATTTATCAGGTTTATATACACAGGGATAAAATTGCAGTCTTCCTGGATTCCTGGACCATGGGCAGTGAAGGGCACAATATTCACAAACTGATTGTCACCGGAACGCTGCCATGAAACGATGAACGCCTGTTTTTTTTCAATAATGTTTCAGCCTGATTTTGTCTCTAACCTGTTCGGGAAGCTTCTTCGAATTCTTTTCCATAGATTACTCCATTTTTTAGAATTGGTTTCAATTATGATGGTCTCGTAAAAAGTTCGTTTTCCCGTCACTCCGGCGGAGGCCGGAGTCCAGAAGTGTATGAAATTTCTGTATTCCGGCCGCCGCCGAAATGACTGCAAGGACCACGTCATACCGAACCCCGATCCGGTATCCAGAAAAAATGGATTTAATCCTTTTCCATCACTTTTAATGACACCCGTGACAGATAAAAAAATGATTATTTATTTTTGCTCGAACGCTTTTCACTACCCTTTCATCCTATCCACCGGACTGATCACCGCGCGCCCACCCCTGTTTAATACATGAGTATAAATCATAGTAGTGCTCACATCCTTATGCCCCAAAAGTTCCTGTACCGTCCGGATATCATATCCATCCTCAAGCAAATGTGTGGCAAAACTGTGCCTGAATGTATGACAACTCACGGGTTTTATGATTCTCACTTTTTTTGAGTACTTTTTT
>JAUVGT010000356.1 GCA_030593645.1 Deltaproteobacteria bacterium | reverse complement strand
ATTGATCTTGAAAACAGTAAATGGAGACCTTTTGGGAATCGGCGGAGGGTGAGGGACCTTGAATCATTATCAAGGCGTATCCGCTGGAAAAGTACCGACCATTTACGATTTTTTATGGCATATTGCGGGATTGACCATTTGGATAAAAAATCTAAGCGGTTATGCCATAAGATATTCAGCCGGACACGAAAAAAACTGAGACGAAGAGGGAATAAAAGATGAACGTTCATCTTTTAATAATTCACTGATTCTACAGGGTCAGCAGCTTATCACCTTTACCGCGTAACGGTTTTTTACCGGCTATTTTCGCGATGATACGGCCGGGTCTGGCATAACGGTCCGAGCTCCTGGAAAAAAGAATCCCATCAATCGTGCTTGTCACCGGTGTCACACGATGTTTGCGGGCCGTTTCAATCGGGTTTACGATTTCCGCGATTTTATCCCCTTTTTTTACAGCTTCTCCGGGTTTATTAAAAAATATAACCACACCCTCGCATGGAGCGATAGTGTGTTCGACTCCCCTGAGAGGAGTTGCGTCGTTCAACAGCGGGGGTAATTCAGGTGCCTTATCAAGAATAAACCCCCTTCTCTGGAGAAAATAAAAAATATTATTCGCATCCTGTGTCCCGTATTCGTGTGATACGTCAGCCTGTCCCCTGAATTCCACCGTGGATGCCAGGCAGGCTGCCGGGATTGGAAACTCGGGGTATTTTTCAGCAAGATCCCACCAGATCCTGCTGCACGCTTCGTCAAAGGGGTTACCGCCGGAATTGCTGCTTAAAAGCGTTACCTCTGAGCCCACTTGCGCGGGTAGGTCAGATGCCTGGGGCCAGAGAGGAGTTCCCAGGTACACATGTAAAACAGCCTGGTAATCACAATGAAGATCAAGTACGATATCGGCATCAAAAGAAAGGGACAAAAGCAGGTGCTTTAAATATTCTGTTTCATCTTTGGGCTCTATTTTAGAAAGGTTTTCTGAAATGGTTTCCCGGATCAACGCGACATTCTTTTCTGCGGTGTTATATAGCTTACCATCGATTGATTCTGCTACCTTTTCAAAAAAGTCCGGATAGTCCCGATTGAAATTAATTCCGTTGGTAAAGTTAAACCGTCCTTGCAGCATATCATCCCGCCACTGGCTCAGACCCACAGGGTTTGCAACAGGAACCAGAATGATTTCACCTGCAATTTTATTTGATTTATCCGCCTGGTCCATCAAATCGATCAGATGGTGCATGACGACAAAACCGGGCGGTTCATCCGCGTGGAGACCTGCTTGGATGTAGACTTTTTTGCCGCTCTTACCGCTGCCATACCGGATAATGGTTACAAACCGCCGGGTACCCATACTGTAACCGTGCAGCACATGATTTTCTATGGTTTTAGTGTTCATAAGATAATATTATCGATTTTCGATTAGCAAATCAACAATTAGTGAGTTACAGAAATACAGAATTGATAATAGGCAATTCAGACATGATTGGATTATACAAGATAGAAAGTAATACTTAATCAATTCCCTGGAAGAACACTCATAAGTATTAAGCCGATGGAATCAGGGTTATTTCATCCTGGCGTCTTAGATGCCCGGACAAACGGTATTCAATCTTTTTAAATACCCAAATCGTAGTAAATATGAGGGCCATATAAAATATAGCGGCCGTAATATAGGCTTCAAAAGGCGCGTAATATCTTGAATTAACTTTTATCGCATAACCGGTGATATCAACCAGCGTAATAGCGCTGGCCAGAGAGCTGCCGTGTATCATAAAGATCACTTCATTGCCATACGCAGGCAGGGCTCTGCGGAACGCACTGGGCAGGATAATTCTGCGAAGCATGAGCAGTTTAGACATACCAACCGATTTGGCGGCCTCGATTTCTCCGAATGATGTGTTAACAATGGCCCCCCGGATGATTTCTGTAGTGTATCCGGCTGTGTTTAATGTAAAGGCAAAAAGCGCGCAAAAATAGGCTTCCTTAAAAAAAATCCACAGGAAGGATTCCCTGATCAGTTCAAATTGTCCCATGCCATAATAAATTAAATAAATTTGAACCAGCAGAGGTGTTCCCCTCATCACGTAAACAAAAGCCCGGATCGGCGCGTTGGCGTACCAATTTTTAACCGACGCTCTTATAATCGCCAGGGGAACCGCCAATAAGAGTCCGATAAACAGCGATATAGAGACCAGCTGTATCGTGAGCCATAGCCCTTCAAAATATCCGGTGATTTCTCCAGCAATTATATCCATACCTATGACTTTCTGACTCCTAAAGTGTATCTATTTTCGAGCATTTTAAGCAGATATACTGAGATGCTTGTGATAATGAGATAGTTAACGGCTACGACTAAAAAAAATGTGAAAGGCATTCTTGTGGATCCGCCGGCGACTTTGGCTTTTCGAACCATATCATCCAGTCCGATTATGGATAGCAGGGCGGTTGCTTTTAACAATACCAGCCAGAGGTTTCCAAAGCCGGGTATGGCATGACGAATCATTTGCGGTACCAGGATACGGAAAAAAACCTGGAATTTTGTCATTCCGTATGCGTGTCCAGCCTCGAGCTGTCCCTTTTCTACGGCAAGTATGGCTCCTCTGAATGTTTCCGTCATATATGCCCCATAAATAAAACCTATGGTGGAAACACCGGCTATATAGGGATCGATATCTAAATATAAGTCTTCGTTAAACATCTGGGTGATGTCATTTATAAGAATCTGACCCCCATAAAAAAGCAGAAGCATCATGACCAGGTCCGGTACACCGCGAATTATGGTGGTATATAATTGCGCTGATTTTTGGAGAGGGAATGAATCGGAAAGCTTACAGGCCGCTCCAAACATACCAAGACAAACAGAGATTATCAGAGAGCTTATCGCTACCCAGATTGTCAATCTGGTGCCCTCCAGCATCATGGGCCAATATCCGTAAAGATTTAAAAGTTCCATGCTTTTTTCTTGAATCAGGCAGAGAGAAATTCCCCAAGAGGATTATGTCTCTGCCTGATTTCTAACTCCTATTCAGCGCCATAAACGTTAAAGTCGAAATATTTATCCTGGATTTTCTTATATGTTCCATTTGCGCGGATTTTTTTAATGGCCGCGTTGAACATCTTTACAAGATCCTGGTCTGATTTTCGAATCCCGACACCTGCACCGGTACCGAAATATTTAACATCAGTAAAATCAGGACCCACAAATTCCCAGCTTTTTCCATCGGGTGTTTTCAGAAAACCAGCATCTAGAGCAACGCTGTCCGCGGCGATGAAATCGATTCTGCCGGCCTTGGCGTCCAGGTATACTTCATCCTGAGTTCCGTACCGTTTTATTTCTTTTGCTATTTTACCAAATTCATCGCTGTGAAACCGGTCATGGATGGTTTCACGCTGTACGCCAATAGTTTTGCCTTTTAAAGCGTTTTTAGACCATTTTTTGACCGTACCTTTTTTTGCGGCTAATTTTCCGGGTGTGTTGTAGTATTTATTTGAAAAAGCGATCTTTTTCATTCTTTCTTCAGTAATGGACATGGAGGCAATAATGCAGTCATATTTTTTTGCCATCAACGCGGGGATCATCCCATCCCATTCCTGCTGAATCAGTTTGCATTCGGCACCCATAGCTTCACAAAGAGCATAGGCGATATCAATGTCGAATCCAACCAGTTTACCATCAGGAGTTACGCTGCTGAATGGAGGGTAGGCGCCTTCAACTCCGATCCGTACATTTTTCCAGTCTTTTGCCCACGCACCGCCGGCAGCCAGAAGCATAATTACTGTTAAAAAAATAACTAATTTTTTCATCATTCTCTCCTTTACATTTGGGTTTGTATTGAACTTGTGTTTATTTTATAGAAAAACCACTTCTAAGAAAATACGAAATTACGAAAGAACGAAAAATGAATTTATTAAACGTGTTTGATATCGTAAAGCAAATCAGCTATAAATTTACCTGAATCCGTATATAATGATTACAGGGTCGTTGCAAGAAACTGCCGGAACCTTGCTGACTTTTGTGATTCAAATATCTTGGAAGGTATTCCTTCTTCTTCAATCACTCCGTCGTTTAAAAATATGACTCTGGAAGATACTTCCCGGGCGAATCCCATCTCATGGGTGACAACGATCATGGTGCGGCCTTCGTCTACCAGTTTTCGCATAACCAGAAGTACTTCTCCCACAAGTTCCGGGTCCAGGGCGGATGTGGGTTCATCAAAGAGCATCACCGCGGGTTCCATTGCCAGGGCCCTTGCAATGGCCGCACGCTGCTGCTGTCCGCCTGACAGATGGATCGGATAAGAGTTTTGTTTATCATAGATGCCGACCTTTTCCAGGTACTCTTTTGCTTTTTCTATGGCCTCTTTTCGCGGCCGCTTTAAAACATGGATCGGCGCCTCGATGACATTATCAAGCACTGTCATATGGGACCAGAGGTTGAACTGCTGGAAAACCATTGCGGCCTTGGTTCGGCAGCGCTCTACCTGTTTGGTGTCGGTGGGAACAATTTCACCCCTGCGATTTTTGGTGAGTACGATTTCCTCACCTTCTATGGTAATTTTACCTTTATCCGGAATTTCCAGAAAATTGATGCAGCGTAAAAGCGTACTCTTACCCGAGCCGCTGGCTCCCAGCACAGAGATGACATCGCCCTGGCTAGCTGAAACTGAAACACCGGACAATACCTGTAAACTCCCAAAACTTTTATAAAGGTTTTCTACAGAAACGGTTACTCTATTTTGATTCATTGGAAACCTGCTTAAATATTATGTTAACATTACAATAAGTTAACAGGGATATGATACTGAGCACTGATCCAGGATAGAGCTGCATCTGAAACAATGTTTAAATGGGTGACCCATTATGTATTCAATGTCGATCTGCTTGTCAAGACAATATTTTTGTGTGAAAGCAGGTCGATTGAATGCCAAACTAGTAACTCCCAGGGTGGTTACTTTAATGGGATCTGAAAAAATTGTCAAGACCAATAAAATGAATTAAATCAGGACAGGATAAACAAAGATCCGCATCTTAATATTCCTTATTTAGAAATGAACTATCCCTGATGGTCTCGTAAAAAGTCCGAATGAGACGGTTTCGTAAAAAGTTCAAATTCAAGGCGTGCAAATTTCGTAATCATGAAGCGTACTTATCGGATCCGCCCTGTTAAATCTGTCTTTTTATTTAACAGGGGAGTTGAATGATTGCGAAATGCAGCACAACG
>JAUVGT010000090.1 GCA_030593645.1 Deltaproteobacteria bacterium | reverse complement strand
CGTTGTGCTGCATTTCGCAATCATTCAACTCCCCTGTTAAATAAAAAGACAGATTTAACAGGGCGGGTCCGATAAGTACGCTTCATGATTACGAAATTTGCACGCCTTGAATTTGAACTTTTTACGAAACCGTCTCATTCGAACTTTTTACGAGACCATCAATTAAAGGAAAATAAAAATGATTAAAATCGATATCCCCGGTTATCGAACATTAAAGCTTGAACATCTTGTGCTTGACCATAACGGCACACTGGCATGTGATGGTATGCTGATTAAAGGGGTCAGGGAATGTCTTGATATCCTTTCTGCCGAACTCACGATTCATGTTTTGACGGCTGACACTTTTGGAAAAGCCGGATCCCAGCTGGAAGGGATTTCCTGTACTTTATCTATTCTCCCTGAAGAAGCTCAGGACATAGGAAAATTGGAATATGTAAAAAAACTTGGCTGTAAAAAATCAGTATGTATCGGAAACGGAAGAAATGATAAGCTGATGCTGAAAGAATCCGCCCTGGGTATTGCGGTTGTACTGGATGAGGGTGCCGCTGTGGGGACGTTAATCTCAGCAGACATTGTTTGTACAAGTATCATATCAGCCTTTGAACTTCTGACACATCCATTGAGATTAACTGCTACGCTGCGATCCTGAGCAGAAGTGGTTTCAAAGACAGTACTTAGAGAAACAGCAATTTGCTTATTCTTTACTTTAAGCTTCTAATTAAACAGCAGATACTTTTTATTCAATATAAATTGCTATATTTTTTAATAATTTTAATCAAATATTACTTGATTCATCTTTTTCAACCTGTTAAAAGCCAGATTAATGGCCTGAGTCACAACCGCAATTTACCATTTAAAAAAGGCATGGATGAGTAGCCAACCTTTATGTGCTTCAGGTTATTTTTATTTCCCGGGCCGTATATTGAATAGTGCGAGTAAATGTGGCCTCTCACAAATACGGCCCGGGTATTTTTTTAACCCGGTTCCTGCCCTATTCTTTTGATCGTTTTAAAAATCCGTTTATTGTATTTTTGTGCGAGCCCTATGGCTGAACAAGCGTTTTTCTTTTTTTGTTGGTTCAGCCACCGATGGAAGACATTTGCGAGGATACACTGATCTTTTCGTCTTCAAGAAGACTATGCGTTGAGGGTTTCTGGGCGACCGCTTTGAGTATGGTTTCAGTAATTTCTTCATCCGAGCAGCCTGCCCTGATTTTAATTTTAAGATCTTCATTAATATCTGATAAAAGACAGGGGCGGAGTTGACCGCTTGCGGTTAGCCGCAACCTGTTACAGGATTCACAGAAATGCTGACTGATGGCGCCGATGAATCCGATTTCACCCTTTGCCCCTTCAAATTTATATCTCTCAGCCGGACCATCGCTGCTTTCTTTGTCAACTGAGACCAGCTTACCCATGGTACTTATTTTCTTTTTGATATCGGTAATGAGTAACGGATCTGTATTTTTCATACGAGATTCCCCGATAGGCATATGCTCAATGAAGCGAATATGAAAAGGATAAGAAAACGAAAGATCCGCGAAATCAATAAATTCATCTTCATTAACATGACTCAACGCCACCACATTAATCTTTATGGGGCTAAAACCCATCTCCCATGCCTTCATAATACCCTTCCACACTTCACCCAACCTATCAACTCCCGTGATCTCCCTGAATTTTTCTTTTTTAAGGGTATCAAGACTGATATTCAAACGCTTTATTCCTGCGGATTTTATTTTTTGAATATTATCATAAAGAAGGACGCCATTGGTTGTCAGGGCAACATCTTTAATACCTCCAACACGATTTAATTCTTTTAGAAATTGATACACACCCTTTCTGACCAGTGGTTCACCTCCGGTTACCCTGACCTTGTTGATTCCAAGGTTTACGCAAATCCGCACAAGCCGAAGTATTTCTTCATAGGTTAGGATATCCTGGTGGGAAAGCTTCGGGACAAGGTCTTTAGGAACACAATAAATACATCCCATGTTGCAGCGGTCTGTAATCGAAAGACGAAGATAATTTAAATTGCGGTTAAATCTATCTATTAATTTAGTTTCTGTCATTTTTCCCTTAATTATTTTTTGTATTTTTCAAGATATTCAGGAATCTCAATCATTGGGGGTCTTTCAAATCCTTCAAATTTCATGGTATCAGGCTTAAACTCGTCCTTGACAAGGTAATATTGAATGATTTCATCAAACATTTCTGTCTTTAAATTAATGAGTTCAGCTTTTTCAATTCGATTAAAAAAGGTTTTTAATATCGCGAATGCCATTTTACCCAGTGCTTTTGTGTCCTGGTTTCTGTGAATACGTTTATCAAGATCAACCTGCGCAATCACATCAAGTCCCCATTTCTCACAAATATCCAGAATCATACTGGTTTCTATACCATATCCGATAGGAAACGGTATTTTTTCAAATATCTCCCGATACCCGGCATATTCACCTGACAACGGCTGCAAAATCTGAGTCAGTTCAGGGAAAAAAAGAGAAAACAATGGTCGAATGACCAATTCGGTAACCCTCCCCCCGCCGGTTGGTCTTATCTTATTTTTCCCGGTGGCAATAGGCCGGTCATAAAAAGCTTTAGAATATTTTATATTGTCGGATAATAATAAGGGACCGAGGAGTCCGTATGCAAATCGATGGTGAATATTCTTGATGTCCGCGTCAAGGTATATGATAATATCACCTTTTGTAACATGCAGGGCTTTCCAGAGGTTTTCTCCTTTACCTTTGAATTTATTAAGCCTGGAAAGGATACTGTCCGCTTCATAAATATCTGCGCCATATGCTTTGGCCACTTCAAGTGTCCGGTCTGTGGAGCCGGAATCGATAACAATAATTTCATCCAACAGGGGATATCGTGTCATTAATTCCGATTTCATAAAAATAATTTCTTTGGCTATTGTTTTTTCTTCATTAAGAGTCGGCAGACAAAGTGATATCGCCAGATTCTTGCTTTTCTTCATTTTGACCAGGTTATCAAGATCATTAAAATCAGAATAATGGAATGTATTGGTTTCAATCCAGCTTTTACTCATCGCAAACTCCGCTATCTATTGCCATTAATACACCAATAATCTGGGCGATTCCCTTGAACATGGGTTCAATCTCCACCTGGGCGTCTTTTTCCTGTTCATTCTTACCAAATGTAATCCCAAGAGTTACAGCCGGAATCTTGCGTGAAAGAAAAATTGAAAGTTCTGACTCACTTGGACCGCTGGTCGGCTTCAAACCAAGCTCATGCATCACTGCCACAGTACTTTTCACAAGTGGATGGTTATATTTTAGTTTAGCCGCGTTAAGATTACTTATGGTTTTCAGTTTCAACTCTACTTCATATTCGTGGCCGACACCTTCCATGATGTCCTTTACATCTTTAAATATTGATTTCACCATTTTACTTGAGTCGCTCTGAATTTCAAAACCAAGTGTCGCGCTGTATGCTATTGTACCATGTTTCTGGCCTCCGGATATCTTACCGATAATTATCCGTGATCTCGGCCGCTGAGGCATCCGTAACTGCAGCAGCTGGTTAATCACTTCATTTAATACCAAAATAGCATTCGGCTTAAATTTCTGTTCCCATTCATACCCTGTTGTAATAGTGCAATCGACTTCGCATCTTATCATTCCTGATGAATAATAATTAAGCCGCCCCAACTCGGTCCCTTCAATACAGATACCGGCCCTAATCGGCGTAGACCAGGTTTTGATAAGGTGCCGTATCCCACGTAAATTTCCTTTTCCGATTGATTGAATCACACCGCCCAGAACAATATCAGACTCAAAACGAAGATCCAATATGCGAAATATTTCCGGCAAGGATACAAGTACACCGACTCCGATAGAATTGTCGGTTATTCCAGGTCCAATAATTGAATTCTCTTTAATTTTGAAATTATGATCAATATCCTTATGAAAAAGAGTATCCAGGTGCGCGATAACAAATATCGGCGGTTTTGTGTCGGATGTCCCCCTGATGATTCCTATGGGGTTACGATACCCATCTATTGTACATTCATCAACTTGAAGCTCCGACAACCTCTCCAGAAAGGCATTGGCCCGTCTTTTTTCCTTGAATGTGGGAGACGGAATCTGGCCAATCAATATAATATTGGTAATAATAGTTTCTTGAATTGACCGAATTGTATCAACATAAGATGTTAATTTTTCAAGATAACCATTCATATCATCTCCAGAGTTTTCTGGTTTTATCTCCAATAGACGCTTTTATTTCCTTGTATGCTGAAACACCCTGTCCCAGCCTTTTTCAGGAGGATTTTCCATGCATTCTCTGCAGCGGTCTACCATCACCTTTGATGGAGTATCTTCGGGCTGGTATTTCAGGGCTTCCTCCATAGAATCGATTGCAGCTTTCCAATTTCGGGAGCGATAGGCTTCTAATCCCTTAGCATAACACTGTAAAGCCATCATGAATTTCTCCGACAGACTGTTTTTTTTCTGGGCGATCAGTTCGAAGATTCGCACCGGCTGTTCCCTTCCCTTGACCCTTACCATATCCAATTCCCGCATTGTAAAAGATTCTTTTGCGGCCTTCGCGGTACTCTCACCGATCAGTATGTCAGTTCCATAAATTTTGCACAGGCCTTCAAGCCTTGAAGCAAGATTTACATGATCCCCCATGACACCGTAAGAAAAGCGATACTGCGATCCAAGGTTCCCGACAAGCATGGGTCCTGTGTTTATTCCTGTCCGTGCACGCAATGCCGGACGTCCGATCTTCGCCCATTCTTTTCTAAGAGATACAAGGCGCTCTTTCATGGCAACTGCAGCCCCGCACGCATGAAGTTCATGATTTGTTTGCTGTATGGGAGCTCCAAAAATCGCCATAAGTTCATCACCGACATACTCCTTTAACGTCCCCTCATATTTAAATACACATTTTGTCATCTCTGTAAAATAATCACTGAGAATCATAACCATTTCCCTGGGGGTCAGCTGTTCTGAGATTGTTGTAAATCCTTCAAGATCTGAAAAAAGTACAGACAAAACTTTTTCTTCTCCCCCCAGTTCGAGACTCTGTGGATCATTTGCGATGATTTCGGAAACGGATGGCGGAACATAACGTTTGAACGCGTCGTGCAAAAAATGAATATATGTCTGGTCTTCTACTGTTAATAATAATCCGCAAATCTCCTGTTCATCGTCAAGTAATGGCTGAATATACAAATTGCCCACTATTTCTCTTCCCGATGCAAGAAATAGATTTTCGGATCTCATATGAAAGGGACGGCCGTCATGCAGAGCTTCGCCAATTTTTTTCAGCAATGCTGACTTGGATTCAAAAATATCAGACAGTTTCTTTCCTTTTATTTTCTTGTATTCAAGTTCAAGTATCTCTTCAGCGGCTCGATTAATATTTCGTATGACACCGTTTTTATCAGCACCGATAAGGGCTACCGGAACAGTAGATAAAATTGCTTTCGTATAAAGGGAGAGGTCAATCATCTTCTTTGCCTGATCAACCACAAGATTCTGAAGATTCTCATTAAAATCATCAATTCCGGATGAATTATTTTTTTTACTATGATCTGCTGTTTTATCTTTCATATCTATGTACCATTTTCAGTGAATCAAAGAGAATAATCTGCTGCACAACACATATTCTATCGGTTCTGGATTTAGGGTTCGCGTAAAAATAAATTCACACATTTTACCAAACAAATATCAATGCATCAAGCTATCAAAGTTCAGTATGCATGTCAATGGGTTGAAGTGGTTTCAAAATCTTCAAGCGGGTGCAGGGACAGACTTGTGCGGATGTTGTTTTATGAAGCCGCCACCACTGTGGCCACCCTTTATGTTAACCGGTGTGCAATCTGTCAAAAGCGGGCCATCGGGTACAGAATTTGCTGTTTCAGCAGGTTTTAAAACAGTCCAACATATTGTATTTATTCTTTTGTTGACACAAAACCGCCTTGAGTGCATACTGAATAGATAGGTTTTGAATCGGAAACAATAGTTTCACTAACTGATAAACAGGGATAGGAACGCAAAAGGAACATCAATGCTTAAATATAAAATAAAGACTAAAATTCTAATCATTGTTTTAGGACTTCCAATAGGAGCCATTCTTCTATTTAATATTCAATTTTTTCTCACTCTACAAAAGCTGGGCAGCTCCAGTATAGAAAATTCAAACCTTCTGGGTGAAACCGCGGCACTGGAAAGTGCCGAAGCCTTGAGAAGTAACGCTCGGCAATATCTTGTAAGAACCGCTGCAAATCAGGCCGCGATCAGCAACGCTTTATTTGAAAAAGTAGAATCTGCTGCCATTATGATAAACTGGTATACTAAAAAAACCTGGGATAATCCATCCAGTGTAGTATCCAAACCTTCCTATGAATGGCATAATAAGCCGGAAAACAAAGAAGCGATCACAGTGATTAGAATCGCACCTGAAGTTTCAAGGGAAAAAATTAAAAAAGATATCCATCTTTCCAGTAATCTGGACGATTTCTTCCAATCGATTCTTGACTGTGACAACAATATAAAAAGTGTTTACCTGGGAACAGAATCAGGACTTCATCGAAGGGCTCCTTTTACTGCCAAACGAAAAACATCTTATGATCCCAGAAAACGCGGCTGGTATAAACAAGCTGTAAAGGATAAAAAAATCGGCTGGACAGACCTTTATATCAGCGCTTCTGAAGAGATTCTGATGGTGACATGCTACAAACCGGTGTATCACACAAATAATGAGTTAATCGGAGTCATCGGCATCGATGTGACACTCTCCTCGTTAAATGACAAGATCATCAGCACACAAATCGGGAACAAGGGTTACGCCCTCCTGGTCGACAGAAAAGGAAAGGTTATCGCCCATCCAAAATTATCCAAGGGCAATCAAAAATGGGACGAATCATTTGAAACAGAGAACTGGCTGAAAAGTGATAACAGACGCTTAAGAATGATCGCTCTTGAGATGACAATGGGTGAAACAGGAGTGCAGCAATGTGATTTTGACGGCAGTGAAAAATTCATAGCCTATGCCCCGATTAAATCAACTCAATGGAGTATTGGTGTTGTCATGCCCGTTGAAGAAATCATTATGCCGGCAAAAATAACAAAGGAAAAAATCTTTTCTTTTCGGGATCAAACGGAAGCGGGGATTAAAAAACTATTATCATCAATGCGTCTGAGATCAATCGCTTTCTTGATTGGAATGATCTTAATTGTCTCATTTATCGCCAAAAAACTATCAAACACTATCACAACTCCCCTTCTTGCCCTGGACAAAGGGGTGCAGGTTATTGGCAGCGGGAAACTGAATCATCGTCTCGATATCCGGACAGGGGATGAGCTTGAAGATCTCGCCAATGCCTATAACAAGATGGCTGATGACCTGATAATCTACATAAAGGATTTACAGGAAACCACGGCAGCCAAAGAAAGAATAGAGAGCGAACTGAATATCGCCAGGGAAATCCAGCTCGGCCTGCTAAACAAAGTATTTCCGCCATTTCCTGAATACAGTCAGTTTAACCTCTTTGCCATATTAGAGCCCGCAAAAGAGGTTGGCGGAGATTTATATGATTTTTTCTTCATAGATGACGATCACCTGTGTTTTACACTGGGAGATGTCTCGGACAAAGGAGTCCCTGCTGCCCTTTTTATGACCATTACCATGACACTGATAAAGAATAATGCCAAGATTTCATCTTCCCCGGCATTTATTATGTCACAAATTAACGATCTGCTTAGCGCGGAAAACCCGCGTTCTATGTTTGTCACCCTGATAATCGGTATTATGAACATCCGAACCGGTGAAATAATATACTCAAACGGGGGACATAATCCTCCGATACTTATCGAAAAAGATTGCCAACCGGTTTATAAAAAAGAGATCAGCGGTCCCATTGTAGGTCCCATTGAAGGAATTCCTTACAAGGACCTTTCAATGCGGTTAAATCCCGGGGATACTTTATTCTTATATACTGATGGGGTTACAGAGGCTTTAAATGAGAAAGATGAACTATTTTCAGAAGAACTCCTGATAGATGTAATCGGTAAAGCTGAAAAGATTAATGTTAAGGATCTCACACTGAAGATCAGATCAAAAGTTACTGAACACGCGGGTTCCGCGCCACAATCCGATGATATCGCCATGATGATGATAAAATTCAATGGACCTGTTGAAAATCCGGGAGAATATGTGTATTCAAAATCAGGTGAGCCATATCAATCAGCCGATTCAGCGAATAAAGCTAAGAGACGATCTGGACCCAAATGAATGTTTTGTCAGAAAACTATCCGATTGCGGCTGGGTGATTGTAAAAAAATAAGATAGGTTCTAACCAACATATAATGAATAAAACCAGCAATACATTTGATATTTCTCCCATCGAACCCTTCTCCTTTTTTCAGTTTAAATATCTGCTCCCAAATTTCCTGGCCGGCTTGACCTTAAGTGTGATAAATATCCCATTTTGTATTTCCATGTCAGCCTATATCTTTTCGGGTCAGATTTCATATTTAATCCCAATTGGAGCCGGGGTTATGTTGATAAGCTGTTCTGTAGTAAGTATAGTAATCGCTGTCGGCAGTTCTTACAAAGGAATGATCGCGGCACCTCAAAGTATCATTATCTCGATTATTGCCTTAATGACAGCGTCTATTGTATTACATATCGATTCTCCAGGCGATACTGACAGAATATTATCTACAGTACTCACCGCTTTTATGGTCACTTCCATCCTTACGGGAATTTTTTTATTTCTCCTTGGATATTTCAGGCTGGGTGAGCTCATCCGATTTATTCCCTATCCTGTTATCGGTGGTCAAATTGCCGGTGCCGGCTTATTACTTGTGAAAGGATCAATTCCGGTAATATCCGGGATTTCATTGGGTTTCAATAATATAAATCTTCTCCTGCGTGCTGATTTCATCCTTTCACTTTTACCCGCAGTCGTTTTTGCTTTGATCCTGTTTTATGTTAACCGGCACATAAAGTATTTTTTTATCATGCCGGTGCTAATATTATCCGGTATCGCTGCATTTTATGTATTTCTGTTAATAAACAACATCCCCATCAGTGAAGCCAAAGCAAATGGATGGCTGCTCCCCGAAATTGGAAGTACTTTACTATGGTCCCCGGAATTTACGTTGTCTTTTAACAATGCGGACTGGATTGCATTGAAGGGTGAAACAAGAAGTATTCTCACAATCATGTTTATGTCAGCAGTAATATATTTAATCAAAGCATCCGGAATTGAGATGGGCACTCAAAAAGATATCGAATTTAATCATGATCTTAAAGTTACCGGGGCCGCTAATATTATCGCTGGTTTGGCCGGAGGTATTATTGGTTTTAACTCTACTACAGGTACTATCCTCGCTCAAAAGCTTGGAGCCCATAGCCGCTGGGCTGGATTATTTCATGCTTTTTTCTGTATCGTTGCATTATTTTTCGGTACTTTTTTTATATCATACCTGCCAAAAGTTATTATTGGGGGCATAACATTTTTCCTTGGAATCTCTTTTCTTGTTGAATGGATTTATGACAGCTGGTTTAAACTTCCAAAAACAGATTGTCTGTTAATACTGGTTATCCTGTTTGTTGTGGCAACTGTCGGCTTTTTAGAAAGCGTCGGCGTGGGAATTATTATTGCCAGTATCATTTTTATCATAAATTACAGCCGGCTTAATGTAATAAAGCATGAATATTCGGGAAAAAATCAGAGAAGCCAGGTCGACAGAAAATTGGACCATCGAAGGATTCTTGAAACACAGGGCACAAATCTCTATGGCCTTGTACTTCAGGGTTTCTTATTTTTTGGTTCGGCGAACAACATTCTGGCGAGGATAAAATTACGCCTTTCTGAAAAACCCTACACAAAAGTAAATTTTGTTGTTCTTGATTTTCAAAATGTGAGTAATATCGACACATCCGCGGTTAACTGCTTTATTAAAATCAAGCAGTTGTCAAAAAGGGAAAAATTTATCCTCATAAATACGAATATGAAAAAAGGACTGGTTAAGCAGCTCAAACACTTCGGATACTATTCTGATGATAATGCTGAGTGTTTTACATTCCCTGATCTCGATCGCGGGCTTGAATGGTGCGAGGATAAAATACTTGAAGAACATAAAGCGGTTGACAAAGTAAATATTCCAATCACCAAACAATTGAGAACTATTTTCAAAAACAATAAAATGGCCGCCCAATTTATTAAATATTTGGAAAAACGATCATATTATAGAGGAAATTTTATATTTCAGCAGGGTGACAGTGCAAACGGTCTTTATCTTATTGAGTCCGGCGAGATTTCAATTATGTACGGAGATGGCAAAGATAAAAGCGTTAGAATCAGATCGATGAGAGGAAGCGGTCTTTTTGGTGAAATGGGGCTTTATTCAGGCGAAACCCGTTTCGCGGATGCATTTGCTGAAAAAGACAGTGCTCTTTATTATCTTTCTCGAAAATCTTTTAAACAAATACACATTGAAAACCCGGAAATAGCGATTGATTTTCACCAGTATATTATTCGCCTTCTTTCTGAAAGACTCAGAGAAAATAACTATGACCTATAAAAAAAACGTCGAACATCGAATGCGAGTCAGGCCATATCCTGACACGCATTCAATGTTCAATTTTAATTTTACGCTTCCGCTTTTGCCGAATCCAGCATGGCTGAATCACTGATACCTGGCTCAACCTTCGATGCAGCATTTCCGGTCCTGTCGCTTGCAATCATCGCTGTAATCGCATAATTTGGATAAGTACTCACCAGCGTAATGATGGGATCGACGATTGGATCGATAGCAAACAGGATAACGATGATGGCTTCGGTTGGGATTCCCAGCGGTGCCAGTACCATACATATCATGCTCCTTGATACGATACTCGGCGCCCCGGAAGCAGCCATCCCCGCAAGGATGGAACCGATAATGATCACAAGGTAACTGCTGAAATCCAGGGAATAATCATATAAATGAGCGGCAAAAACAGACCCGATACAGAAAATTAAAATTTTCCCATACTTGAACAAAGTAAAACCCAGTGACACGGTGAGGTGCGTCCTGTCCTTATCCAATTTCAACCCGTCAACCAGCCCGGTAATTGCCGACGGGAGAGCTGTAAAGCTGCTTCTTGTTCCCAAAGCTATCATTATGGCATCTTTAAGAGCAACAAACTGTGAAAAAAATGAACCTCCGGTATATCTCCAAATAATGAGCGCGCTTATAACAATTATCGTCAGGGCGGAAATATATATCAGTATAATCAGTGTCACAAGGGACGTCAGAATACTGAAACCGATCTGTGAGAATTGGTCGGCAAGCAAAGCGCAAAGACCAAAGGGTAAAAAATACATGGCAAACTTTATCAGTGCCTGAAATGCTTCGAATATCCCGTCAAACGAACTGATTAAATTGGCACTTGATTTCTTGGAAGTAAATTTCAGCATGACACCTAAAATAATGGAAAAGAAAATAATTTTCAGTGTCTCCCCCTGGGTTAAGGCCGTAAATATGTTTTGGGGAATTAAGTTTAGAACAAAAGAAACCAGGCTCTGCTTCTCCACTTTTTCAGCGGTATAATATCTTGAATCAATTTCTTTGATTACGGATTTAAACTGGGCACTTTCACCAACACTGCCGACTTCATCCTTTTGTATCATCATCCGGCCGATCGCTTTTTTCATTTCAGGATCATCACCGGTGAGATGTATTGATAACCCGCCCACTAAAAGCCCCACGATAGCTGTACCAATAAAAAACATAACCGCGATACCGATAATCTTATTTAAATATTCCTGGGTTTCTTCTGAACGCAGGAGTTTGGCCAGGCTGACCACAACGGCCGAAACCATTATGGGAATGACGCTCATCTTCAGTATGGATATGTATATTTCACCAATCGGTGAAATATATTTAATCACACCATTAAAGTAGATTCCAATCAATACTCCTGCAACCATTCCTGCGATGACTGCCCATGGACTTAACAGAAAACTGAAGTTTTCTTTTTTAAACATACACCCTCCATTATGCTATTCTACCGGCATGTAATTTTATAATATGGACAAAAAATGGAATCATCAGAAATCGGTTTACAACGTAGAAGAAGACCGAATATAAGAATCGATTCCACTATTACAATTGAATTCAATTATTTATTTCCAGGCTTCCGGATACTTTTTAATAATATCCCTGGCATCCAGTACTTCCTGCCTTGATTCCAGATACATATCCAGCCATGCCAGCAGATTGGTACTCTGGCAGGGGACGGCCATGGCAATATGGTCTTTTCTGTCTGTTAGTATATAGACAGATATTTTTATGGCCAGTTCAGGATTCTTTTTCACAAGCTTCATGATCTCATATTCATCACGAATGACAGCGGTTATCTTTCCATTGATAACCATATCAACAATATTTTCCCATTTATCTTCAACAATTTCAGCATTTTTGAACATATCCCTGGCATATTCAACGTATGATGTCTTTTCTCTCACACCCACTTTTACTTTCGCTGTTCTTAAAAAATCCATGGGGTAATCTTCAATCTTATTTTTAGCAGCAGCGAATTTGTTGATTATCAGGGCCTGCCGAAACGTGAGATACGGCTGCGTATAACGGACTCTTTTTGCACGTTCATAGGTCCTGCTGAATTTGGAAATGATTACATCAACCGGGCTTCCTTTTTCAGTGACACCTGTCGCGGCAATTTCATGAAGCTGTGTATAGGACGTGGCTTCCCGGTTAAACTCAACTCCTACTCCAAGACGACGCGCAATGTCCTTGGCAAGCGCAATATCGAGACCGTAGAGCTCTCCATTTTTGTCTGTCATGATAAAGGGAGGTTTATCTTTATAATATAGTCCAACAATGATTTTACCCCTGTCGATAATTTTTTGAATATCCGATGGGTATTCGCATTGTTTCTTCTTTTCAAAATTTGATGTTGATATTTCTTTGATATCAGTTTGTTGGGAATGGGATTTAGTTATCCCTAACGGAAAGAATAATAAAATGACCATTAACCACATAACCCATTTGTTCATCATAAAAAAACCTCCGGTTTGGTTGCTATTTTTTTATCCAGGTATTAACCCTACTCGATAAAATT
>JAUVGT010000105.1 GCA_030593645.1 Deltaproteobacteria bacterium | reverse complement strand
ACCTCTTTTAATCCTGTCAATTGCTGTATATCATCATTTTTACCTTTTACCAAATAACCCATGAGTTTTTCTTTTTCATTGTTTGATGAATACCCCAATTCTTCAAAACTGACAAATGATATACTCGACATTTGCTTTATTTTGTATAGCTGATCCAGGCTTACCCTCATTTCTTCTGCCAGCGCCAGGTCATCTATTTCCTGACCTGTCTTTTGCTCAAGTTTTAAATGTGCTCTTTCCAGCTCTCTTGTTTTCCTTCTGTTTGCCCGTGAAAGGTGATCCCGGGACCGCAGTTCACTTAACACCGCGCCCCTTATCCTGAAAGAGGCATAGGTTGTAAATTTGTTATCCATGGTTGGATCATATCGATCAATGGCCTGCATCAATCCAATGACTCCCACATTTATTAAATCATCAAGCTCCACGTTAGGCGGGAGATGAATGGCTATCCGGTGAACGATACGCTTGACATATGGTAAATATTCATAGATCAGCCTATCTCTTGTCGAATAATCTTTATTATATGAATTAACTACCTGTTTATCAGTTAGTCCCATAATAATTTCTTCTCCAATAATATATTTTAACCTTCTACTATGTTCGAGCCCCTTACAGGGTACAGGCAGCCGACATCCAAATTAATTTCCAACAAGATGCTCCCAAAATAGATTTGAATCACCAATGGGTGTTTTAAAAAACGGGGATGTTGAAACTTTTTCCGCCAGGGCTGAAAAACACCTGCTCGCTGATGTGTCCGGGTATAGTTCGCTGACCATTTTTTGGCGTTTCACACATTGCGTTACTTTTTCATCAAATAGAATACATCCGACATATTCTACCGATATTTCTAAAAACCGATCAGCTACAAGACTAAGCTGTCTTGATATTTCATATCCTTCCTGCATACTTCTCGCCAGATTCACCATTAACTTGCAGTGTTTTTTCATGTACTTCATCGACAATACTTTCATAAGCGCGTAGGCGTCTGTCAGAGAGGTAGGTTCAGGTGTAACCACAACCATTATCTCGTGCGCGATCATATTAAAGTCCATAACATTGGCAGAGATGCCGGCTGCGGTATCAATCAGCAAAATATCCACAGAATCTATCAGAAGATCCAGTTGTGTCAGTATCCTGACCTTTTGATCAGTCGTTAAGTGCGTTAACTCCTGTATTCCGGAAGAAGCCGGAATAATTTTAATATTTTCGGGACCATTCAATATGATCTCCGTTATCTCTTTTTCACCCATAATAACATGAGAGAGATTATACTTCGGTGTTAATCCCAGCAGCACATCTAAATTCCCCAGGCCCAAATCCGCATCCAGAGCCATAACATCTTTTCCGAGTCTACTGAAAGCGATACCGAGATTTGCCACAATATTTGTTTTACCGACCCCGCCCTTACCGCTGGTAACGGCGATGACCCGTGTATTCTTCTTTTTCCCTTTGTTTCCTGGAATCTTTCTATCTCTCTTGGAGTTAATCCTATTAGAGATATCTATGATTTTATCCGATTCTTTGTTATGATTCATTCTATTATTTGACTCCTTATAAAAGACGTCACAATCATTATCTGATACCGCTCGTTTTTAAAACGGATATGCTGATTCCTACGTATATCACTATTGTTATCTTAAGTTCTGTTACGGCATAACGGGTCAATCTCATTCGTAGTAATATTCTAAAAATCGTTCAATACTGATGAATATTATGCATGTTTCATGCCTAAGCATATTTTCATCGGTGCGGTCATGGTAAGCCATCAAATCAAGGGACTTACAGTCGCAACACTTAAGGCTGAATCGAAACTATGATAATTCCTTGACGGTTTTGTTGGATACTTGACGCCGTCAGGTTATTTAATTTCCCTGACATAGATATCAGTGCAAAAACCGTTTCAAAACCTCGATCCGGTCATTTCAAGAAATCTTGAACTGCGGAACTCGCACCTCCTTACACCCTATTTAGCCAACTAAAAATCAATTGGCCGAGAAAGCGCCCCGGTAAAAATTGAAATGCATATATTGAATGGTTAATATTTTGGTGAGCGATCTGATGGACATTCGTCTGGGTCCGGGAAAAGAAAAATCACCTTATTCAGAGCTCTTTGAAAGACGGTGCCGTTTAATTTTTTCAACCAGTGTTGTTCGGTTCAATTTGAGGAGTTTGGCTGCCTGGTTTTTTATCCAATCTGTTTTTTCCAGTGTCTGAAGTATAAGGGTTTTTTCAAAGTCATTTACCGCACTGTTCAAACTGATTCCATCATCTGTAATCTCAATTTCCCTATATGGCTTCATTTTAACAGCTGTTTTCAGGTTTTCGGGTAAGTCATCACGTGTGATTTCTCCTTCACCTTTTATGACTACCAGCCTTTCGATAATATTTTTTAATTCCCGTATATTCCCCGGCCATCTGTATTTCTTCATCATTTCCAAAGCATTGTCTGTGATATTAGTGATTTTTCGATTATTCTTTAAATTTGATTCTTTCATAAAATACGAAAACAGGTGTGGAATATCTGACTTGCGCTGTCTTAAAGAGGGCAATGATATCGGAATGACATAAAGTCTGTAAAAAAGATCCTCCCTGAAGTTTCCTTTCTGGACTTCTTCTTCAAGATCGCGATGTGTTGCCGCAATGATCCGAACATTGACATTTATGGTTTTGTTTCCTCCGACTTGTTCAAACTCACCCTCCTCCAATACTTTCAATATTTTCACCTGGAGGTCCTGGCTCATATCACCGATTTCATCGAGAAAAACAGTCCCCTGATCTGCCCGATCAAATTTTCCGGTTTTATTTTTTGTCGCTCCGGTAAAGGCGCCGCGCGTGTGACCAAACAATTCACTTTCCAGGAGATTTGCCGGAATGGCGCCGCAGTTAATCGCAACAAAAGGTTTGTTTTTGCGATAAGAATGATTGTGAATCGCCTTTGCAATTAAACCTTTTCCAGTGCCTGTTTCGCCATGAACAAGGATAGTGCTGTCCGAATCGGCCACTTTTTTGATTAAATCGAATATTTTTAACATCTTGGTGCTTTGGCCGATTATATCTCGGAATCCTTCTTTCGGTTTAAGCTCATCTGCAGATTTTTCTGTCACATTTTTGGCGGACTCTTGCATTGGATCCCTGTCAGTTGAAGTTGGCGGTTTTCTCCCTATATTCAGCGTAACAACCCTACTAATTACAGCAAAGTCTGTGCCATTATTGGGGAATATTTTCTACCAGTGTGGAAAATATTCCCATAAAAATTGATGAGAATTTGTTCATATCTCTATCATACTGTTATTATAACTAATTCACTGTAAACCATTCGACTCTATTATTAATAGTTGATTCAATTTATTCAACTATTTACAAAGTTCTATCCGATTATGTTCCCAAAAATGATCTTTCCAGTATGAAGCCATCGCATTTTGCAAATCCGGAACCTGTTATTGCGCATCACAGAAACACAATGAACACAGAAATCTCATGCTTTTTCCTGCGATTTAAAAGCCATGTGCAATTCAAGTGGGAAATGATCCGAAAATGATACAAATAATTCCCCTCAAGCATCGATAAAAAGTACCGATATCCTTAAATATGGAACTAAACAGCCTTAAGCAACAGGTTAGTGAATGGATCAATATTGAACAAAATCGGTTGCATGAGATATCTCTTGAGGATGTGATTATTACAGAAGGTGTCCTTTTGAGCATCGGTAAGATTGTGTCACAGCTCATGCTGCTTTATCGTTCGGACAGCTTATCGTTTGATCCGATTGAAAATATTAATGACAAAATACCCTGTATGGGCTATTGGGTAGAAAACAGCAAGGATCTTGTCATTTATATTTCTGTAGATTCACAATCAAGAACCATCATAATACCTCAAAATGGCTGGATGCTCAGGAATGATATAACCATTCATTAGCCCGCATTTCTCACAAGCTTTTGTCATGAGATCGCATCGCTTGTGCCAAATCATTCAATCAAAAGAAGGGGTTTGTCGCAGTGAGCCGGGTGACACCGTGTCGGGATACAGTGAAGTCGGCGAGCAAACCAAATCCTTGAGTGGTAATAGCAATTTCATGTAAAATAGCCTTTACTTTACGGACAAACCTTGATGGTCTCGTAAAAAGTCCGAATGAGACGGTTTCGTAAAAAGTTCAAATTCAAGGCGTGCAAATTTCGTAATCATGAAGCGTACTTATAGTACGTTGAATGATTGCGAAACGCAGCACAACGCAGAAGTTGGACTTTTTACGAAACCGTCAACCTTAACACGCACGGCTTGAAAGTATATTCTTGACTGACTGTGCGCCACCCGCTTCGCAGCGATATTCCTTTTTGATTTTCCCCTAAAAGTTTTGTATGGTATTTATTATGAAAATAAATCTGACCAAAACCAAATGTGTTGTAATATTCATCTGCGTCTCAGGTCTATTCAGCGGCATTATTGCGGGTGTTTTCTTCGGCTTAACACGTGATCTACCACAAATCCGAGCCTTGGAATCTTTTATTCCATCCGCGGTGACACGAATATATTCTTCAGATAAAGTCCTTCTGGCTGAACTTTTCCAGGAAAAAAGGGATCCTGTACCACTTAAAAACATACCTTCCTATTTGAGGAAAGCCCTGGTCGCAACAGAAGACCGTAAGTTTTATGAACACAGCGGAGTCGACATCAAGGCCATTTTTAGAGCTATTTTAAAAGATATTTGGGCCGGTGAATTTGTAGAAGGAGCGAGTACAATTACACAGCAGCTGGCAAAAACGCTCTTCTTAACGCCAGAGAAATCGTTGAAACGAAAAACCAGGGAAGCGCTCCTGGCATTCCAGCTTGAACGCCGTTACACCAAAGATGAAATACTGAAGTTTTACCTGAATCAGGTTTACTTCGGAAGCGGGGCATACGGTGTTGAATCCGCCGCTAGAATATACTTCAATAAATCCGTTTCAGATCTAAACCTTTCTGAATGTGCCATGATTGCCGGCCTTCCCAAATCTCCTTCACGTTACTCTCCCCTTGTCAATAAAGAGCTTGCGATTCAACGAAGAGGTATTGTTTTAAAACAGATGTTAGATACCGATATCATTACAAAAAAAGATTTTGATCAAACCGTGGAAGAACCATTCCTGAAGGAAAGCAAGAATACAAACTCACTGAAAGCCCCCTACTTTGTTGAGTATATAAAAAAGAATCTGGAAAAAAACATCGGCCCCAGCCGTCTATATAGAGGTGGGCTGACTGTTTATACAACGCTTTCCTATAAACTGCAGCAAAATGGAGAAAGAGCCATAGAAAATGGTCTATCCGCTCTTAAGAAGAGAATGAATCAAAAAAAGATCAAAGATCCTGATCCGCAGGCAGCACTTGTCGCTGTAAATGTTGCGACGGGAGGCATTCTCTCCATGATCGGAGGAGAAGATTTTCATAAAAGTCCTTTCAACCGGGCGGTCAGCGCGAAAAGACAGCCTGGATCGGCCTTTAAACCGATTGTTTTTGCTTACGCTGTTGAAAAAGGTTACCCCCAGAATCAACTGATACTCGATGCTCCCATTGCCTATAAAACCATAGTAAAAGGCAGGGAATGGAGACCAAACAACTTTTCTAAAAAGTACATGGGTGAAATAACACTGAGGAAGGCATTGACCGCATCAAAAAATATTCCGGCAGTCAGATTAATTGAAAAATTGAAACCGAAAACTATTGTAAAATTTGCGCGCTCAATGGGGATTGATTCTCCTCTCTCCGCCAACCTTTCTCTTGCACTGGGGACATCTGAAGTCACACTTCTCAATTTAACGTCAGCTTATGCTGTGTTTCCCAACAGGGGCAACTGGATAAAACCGTTTGGTGTATGGGAAGTAATCGACAGGCGCGGCAGGATCATATGGCGGGTTAAACAACATAAGAAAGCGGTTATGAGCAGAGCCGGAGCAGCCGTAATGACCAATATCCTTTCCGGTGTGGTGCAGGAAGGTACCGGTAAAAAAGCGAAAAAACTGAGAAGGCCGATCGCGGGAAAAACCGGTACAACCGATCAATATAAAGATGCTCTCTTTATCGGATTTTCACCAACTGTGGCTGCGGGTGTCTGGACGGGACGGGACATATCTGAAACTCTCGGCAACCTTGAAACAGGTGCCAGGGCGGCTCTTCCAATCTGGATCGAATTTATGAGAATGACTTTCGATGATAAACCGATCCAATACTTTGATATTCCGGATGATGTTACACGAACCCCCATAAATCCTGTGACCGGTGAAATACTGCCTGGAAATCATCCCGATGCGGTCATGGCCCTGTTTAAAAAGGGCACTGAACCCCGAAAATAATACAGGGGATACCAGTACATTGACTTTTACGCGTAATTAAAATATAGTATTATATCTTGAAATTATTTAATAAACATCTCACATCATCAAATCAAAAAAGTAATTAAAACATCATGTTCTCATTCCTAAAAAAATTATCAAAATTTCAACACGCAGTGATATTTTCATCCATCATTTTTTGTGTACTGATCGCTTACTTCATTGGAGTCCCGATTCTTAACCTTATTGAATACAAAACCATAGACTTGAGATTCAAATCCAGGGAAACGATACAGCCCGGTTCAGAAATAGTCCTTGCGGTTATTGATGATAAAAGTATCGCCCGTGAAGGAAGATGGCCATGGCCGCGAAACAAAATTGCCAATCTGGTCAACCGTCTTTCTGCTGCCGGTGCCAAAGTCATCGCGTTTGATATCGGTTTTTTTGAGCCGGAGAATGTACATGTAGTCGAAACGATTGAAGAGATCAAACAGGGTATCAAGCACCATAATATTGTTCATCCGGGTCTGAATAAAACGATTGATAATATCAAAGCCCGATCTGATAATGATAAGCAGCTTGCGGATTCGATTAAAAAATCCAGGGCAAAGGTGGTTCTTGGATATTTCTTTCAATTGGATCAAAAGAAAATCGAATTTGTTAACAGTGAAGAAATCAAACTGCACGAAGAGAATATCAATAAATCCCGATACTCTCTTGAACGTTACTCATCAAATAAGGCCCGTAATGTCTACATTAGAGAAGCGGTATTTCCCCGGTCAAATATAAAAATCATTTCCGATGCTGCGGAATACTCAGGTTATTTCAATATGTACCCCAGTGAAGACGGCGTTGTCCGATCCATACCCGGTGTTCTGAAATTCAAGGACCTCAAGTACGCGCCTTTATCAATTGTGGCAATCAGCGCCTATCTGGACGAACCTTTAACGCTTAATTTTGTTGAGGGTTATGGTGTTCATGATATACAAATCGGTGATATAGAAGTCCCCACCGATGAGTTAGGGCGTATGCTGATCAACTACAGGGGTAACAAAGAATTGTTTAAGCATATCGCGGTCACCGATATTCTGAACGATAAAATACCTGGATCAGAGTTCAAAGATAAAATTGTAATGATCGGTGTCACCGCAATCGCTGTGTATGACTTACGCGTGACACCATTTGGAATCGTATTCCCTGGGATAGAAGTCCATGCGAATATTACCGACAGCATACTGAGAAGCGATTTTCTGTACCGTCCGGAATGGGCAGATCTGCTCGATCTCCTTGCCATCATATTTGCTGGATTATTTTTGGGCATTCTTCTTCCCCGTTTCAGTGTAATCCCCGGATTAATAATCAGCTTCAGCCTTTTTTTTGGATACATATTTTTCTGTCAGTTTCTATTTTCTACATTTGGGCTGGTCATCAATCTGATATATCCTCTTACAGTAATACTTCTGGTATATGTCACCATTACAGCGTACCGATATTTTGTTGAAACAAAACAAAGAAGGTTTATTAAAGATGCGTTTTCAACCTACCTTGCCCCTTCTGTTGTAAAACAATTGACCGAATCTCCCGAGCACTTAAAACTGGGCGGTGAGGAGCGGGAAATAACCGCATTCTTTTCGGATGTACAGGGATTCACAAGCATCTCGGAAGCCCTTCACCCAAACGAACTGGTTGAACTCCTTAATGAGTTTTTAACTGAAATGACCGACATTATTCTGAAACACGAAGGAACTGTCGATAAATTTGAAGGTGACGCTATTATTGCTTTTTTCGGGGCACCTAACGTCCTTGAAAATCACGCCGAAAGGACCTGCATGGCATGCATTCAAATGCAGAAACGACTTTCAAAACTTCGTAAAAACTGGAAGGCGGAAAACAGACCTGAGTTGAAAATGCGTATCGGTCTTTGCACCGGTCCAGCTGTTGTGGGTAATATGGGTTCAAAGAACCGAATGGACTATACGATGATGGGAGACACTGTCAATATTGCCGCACGGCTCGAAGGAATTAACAAAATTTATGGAATTTATACTCTTGTGAGTGAATCAACACGGCATGCTGCTGGAAATACTTTCATGTTTCGTGAAATTGACTCTGTATCAGTTGTAGGAAGAACAGAGCCTGTATTCATTTATCAGGTGCTTGGTCTTATGGAGGAGATTGACCCATCAATTCAGAATTTAATTGACTACTACAGTAGGGGGCTTGAAAAATACCGTGCGCGGAAGTGGGACAACGCGATCAATTTTTTCAGCTCAATTTTAGAAGAACATCCGAATGATAATCCAAGTAAAACAATGCTCGCAAGATGCAGGGAATATAAAATTAATCCGCCCGACAGCGGTTGGGATGGAACATATGATATTAGAACAAAGTAGAAAAGGGTTCAAAACCTTCAATCATCAGGTATAAATCACATTGAACGGAAGGGGCGGATATCGCCATACATCCGGCTTAGGCAGAATATGCTGGCCTCCAACAGTTAACCAGGATAAATCAGGTTTTATGTCACGCATCTTTCCATCTTCTGGCGGCCGTGAATGACTGGTCAGGGCGTATGTTGCCTGAAATATGCATATCCCTTTATTTCCTTGACGAGCCACAACATAATTCTTTTTAAAAGTAACCGGCTTAATATGATTCTCTTCGGCAATCTGTTCCAGTTCGGTATTTGTAAACCTCATCAAGATTGATTTTGAAACACCCCTTTCGGAAATCCGTATCAACGCCCTGGATTCACTGCTTCCCGCATATATGGTTGTGATGCATGGTATCTGTTTCATATACTGCGCGGCAACAATAGCGGCTGTCCTTCTCCCGCCTGCCATCACCGGCAGCCCGTAATACTCAAAATATTTTTTCTGAATATCTTCCGCGTATTTATCTCCTTTTTCAAAAATATCTTTTGAAATATAACGAAGGTTGCGGGAGAGATCTTCTGCGGCGTCAGCGATGGGCCAGTCAACCCTTACATGGAAATGGGAAAGACTGTATCGGTTTCTGACTTTTGAAACCGGATCCCTTTGGATAAGCAAAGCGTAATCAACAGGAAGAAGTATCTTTAAAAAATTGTAGAACTGGGCCGATTCCAGATATTTCTGATTTCTATCGAATGTGTCAGACAGGGGAAGTGTCTTTGATCTGAGCAGATTGGTCTTTGTTGTTTTATTGACATCAAAAAAACGAATATATTTTTTATTAACCGGGGGGATGGTGTCTTCTACAAAAATGATAAGAAAAGCGTTCTGACTTTCATATTCTACGTCCGGTATTCTGGCACGGGGTTTAAGCTCACGTTTTTCAACATATGGGAAGGCCTTTTTCTGATTTCGAAATTTATGATAAGAATCAATCAAAGCGTACTGCACCAGGTACTGATCAAGCTCGTCTCTTAAAAGCTCATAGTATGAACGCCGCAGCCTGTCCGATTTACTAAGTTCTTCTCTAACACTCCAGTGTGCCAATTCTGTCTCCAGGTAGAATCAATATGTATGGTCTTTGTTTTTTAAATGGCCTCCCTTTACTATTGTTTCAAACCGATTATAGCATGTTTTTATAGTTTTACAACGTTTTTTTTAGGAGCAATATCTTCAGTTAGAACCCTTCTTAGGGTTCGCGTAAAAATAAATTCACAAATTTTAAGAGTCGAAGCGCCCAGTTGGCAAGGTGCAAAAGTACAGAAATATCAAGCATATTTCGAGCTTTTGCAACACAGCCGAATGGGATGATTCGCCCCTTAAAATGTGAAGTTATTTTTGCGCGAGCCCTTAAGGTTTTTCTTTTTGATTTTGATGATTAAACTTATCCACCCACCTGTAAAGACTGTCCCGATATCGATAGGCTGCAAACGCACACACAATACATAGGGCAGCTAATATCGCCAGTACGAGGTAGTTTTGTTCAAACAGGTACGCACCCTGAAAACACAGCATCAGTGTTCCGGGCATACGGCCGATTGACGCGAGAATAATGAATACTTTCAGGGGAAGTGTAGTAAGACCGAGAAAAAGACACAGGTAATCTTTGGGAAAACCCGGAAAAATAAAAAAAATAATGATAACAACAATACCCTGATGTTTTAAATAAGTATCAAACCTGTCAAAATAATGGACGGGTATCAATCTCCTGACATATTTTTTCCCTAAAAACCGGCCAACCAGAAAATTGAGTAGAGATCCGGCCGAAAGTCCGATACTCGAATATATAAAACCCTTTGTAACTCCGAAAAGGTACCCGCCGATAAAACCTGTTGCTTCGCCCGGAACCGGAGCAAACAATATCTGGAGAATTTGAATGATAATAAAAACAACCGGCGCTCAGGTGCCAAAAGAAGTGATAAATGTTTTTATCTGTTTCCTGTCTGTTAAAATCGAATATACACGTTTAAGTGTCTCCCATAAAGGAACGCGGAACAGATAAACAATCATGATCAGAGCACATAAAATAATGACCGTGATTACAGTCTTTCGACGGAAGAATTCTTTTAATGTCATGATCTATCCTGTCGCATCCAGCGCAGCCACCCCAGGTAATGTCTTTCCTTCAAGAAGTGTCAGAAAAGCGCCTCCACCCGTTGAAATAAAAGAAATCCTGTCGCTTTCTCCCGCCATATGAACGGCAGCATTGGTATCCCCCCCGCCGATAATTGAAAGTGCATCGGAATTTGCCACACTTTTTACCATGTTAATGGTTCCATGACTAAATGGTTCAGTCTCAAATACACCCATGGGGCCATTCCATACGATGGTACCGGCATCATATAAAACTTCATCAAAAAGTACAGTACTCGCGGGTCCGATATCAAGAGCCATTTTATTTTCAGGAATTTCCTGTACAGGAACATATCGGATCTTTTCATCCGGACCAATCTTATTCGCCACGGCCACGTCAACCGGCGTATACAATTTTACGCCTTCTTCAGCAGCTTTTTTCATTATTGATGCCGCTTCTTCAACACGGCCACTTTCAATCATAGATTTGCCCACTTCAAACCCGGCACTCTTTATGAAAGTATTCGCCATGGCACCGCCTATGATCAGTTTGTTTACGTGTTGAATCATGTTGTTTACAGCTGCCAGTTTTGTGGATACCTTTGCGCCGCCAACAATCGCAATCAGCGGCCGTTTCGGATCAGTCATGGCGTTTTTAAAATAATCAAGCTCTCGTTTAAGCAGAAAACCGGCCCCGGCTTCGGACACATATTTTGTGATCGCGCCCACAGAAGCGTTCACCCGATGTGAAACAGCAAAAGCATCATTAATGAAGACATCACAAAGTGAGGCGAGTTCCTTCGCGAACAAATCATCATTTTCTTGTTCCTCAGAATGAAAACGCAGATTTTCCAAAAGTATTACATCTCCAGGTTCTATCTCTGATACACTTTTTTTTACATCAGGCCCGACGCAATCAGAGGCCATTTTTACTTCTTTCCCCAGAAGTTTACTCAAACGCCCGGCTACTGGTGAAAGGCTGAATTCAGGCACTGCATTTCCTTTGGGTCTTCCAAGGTGTGAGGCAATAATTAATACTGATTTTTTTTCCAGCAAATAACTTAAAGTCGGTAATACACCCCGTATCCTTGTATCATCAGTAATGTTTCCATCCTTGTCCAGGGGAACGTTGAAATCAACCCGAACAAGCACTCGCTTGCCTTCAATATCAATGTCTTTTAGTGTCTTCATATTCATCCCCTTTCCCATGAGTCCGGCTGCGGGCTGTTAAAAATGGCTCTACGGATGGTAAAACCGGATTTTCAACCTGTCAATCCGGTTTCTTTTTTCTTATCTTTCGATGAATATCCTTTTTCCTGGACCATCTTTCAAAAAAGCCCATCATACCTGATGCGTATGCTCTATCTACTTTTTCATTCCTGACTTTCAGTCCTTCGGTTTTAGCCATTACTGATCTTAGGCACTCAGTTTTATATATGCATACCATGCAAGATTCAGGTGTGTTTCTCAATCCATTCTCCCCCATGGGAAAAACATTCTCAAGTTTACCAAAACAATACGGGTATTCTGGATATTCTTTTTCTGCCATATCAACATCCGTCCGGTACTTTTCGGTGAAACAGGGTAGCAGCATCTTCACCGGAAAATCCTACACGTC
>JAUVGT010000328.1 GCA_030593645.1 Deltaproteobacteria bacterium | reverse complement strand
ATCATTCAACGTACTATAAGTACGCTTCATGATTACGAAATTTGCACGCCTTGAATTTGAACTCTTTACGAAACCGTCTAATTCGGACTTTTTATGAGACCATCAAACTTAGTGAAACATAATCCTATGGGGAATTTATGTCAAGCGGATATGGTAGGAGCAGAGAGCCAAGAGCATGGAGCTAAGAGCAAGAGCTAAGGGCTCGCGCAAAAATAACTTCACATTTTAAGGGGCGAATCATCCCATTCGGCTGCGTTGCAAAAGCTCGAAATATGCTTGCGATTTTTATTAAATGCTGAATGATGAAAAGCTGAGATCGCGAAGCGGGGAATGTAGGGGGTAGAGCTTAGAGCAACGATTTTTGGGGACAGCGCTAAAGCTTCACTACGTGCCCGGATCAAGCCCTGAATGACTAAATGTTGGATTGCATTGTATAAGGTATAATGTAACTATTCCCTGGTCCCGATATCCATCACGAGAATTAATCCTTCCTCTACTTCTTGCATTTTGTTATTAGAGAGAGTTCCGATCTTTTCTTTTATGCTATTTTTATCCACTGACTTGATTTGTGTGGCATTGATAACACATGACTTTGGCATATTTGCCTCTCCCTTACGGAGAGTGACATTGCCCGGTAATTCACTGAACCTTAAATTTGATGTTATGGCAAGCATAATAACGGTATTAATTTTACTGTCATTCAATGCGTTGTTCTGGATAACCAGTCCTGGGCGTCGGCCAATAGGTTCAGAACCTTTGCCGGGAGAAAAATCAACCCAATAGGTGCTTCCTTTGCGAATTACCATTCCTGCCCGCCTTTCTTTCCGGCTTCTTCGAACCATTGAGCCGTGGACAGTTGTTCAGCCTGTATAGAAGCATCGGAAAATACTTTGTCGTATGCACCTTTCAGGAGTTGAGCCCTTTCATCCAGTATATTTTTTTTGAGCACGGTTGAAATATATTTGCTTCTGGATAATCCTTTTGATTTACTAATAGTATCAATTATAATAAGGATATTTACAGGTACTGTAATTGCCACCTTTTTAGTATTCATAAATATGCCTCCTATTTTGTATTCTAAATAGAGAATACCACATTTTTTAAAAATGTCAAACTAAATAGAAAAATGGCAACAATAAAGTCTATAGGTTTGAGCCAAGAACCGTTGATATAAAGCGGGGGCGAATACTGATAACATCAGTTTCGAAAGAATAGAATTATCTGGATTCCGGCTCTCCGCTCCCACCGTCGCTGATGCTATGGCGGACAGGCCTCTACGGACGGAATGACGGGATGAAAGATATTTTCCTGAAGTGGTTTTTTTATCTGGTATAGGGCAGCCACTTTGAATTGCCCCTACGTATTATAATCGGAGTCGGTATCGATATCGGTATCGCATCTTTATTCAAAAGGTAACCACAAGGGCCGGCCTCAACATCATGGATTCCCGGCGTTGTTATTTACCAGCTTTTTTAGTGAGGAAACCGTCTCCCACGAAAATCCATCTTCCATGCAGGGTAAAATGGCATTGTTTGTAAATATCGGGTCAGATTCGAGATCGTATTTTGAGGCCTGTTTGGCTTTCTCCCACAGGGCTGTATGCGGAATGGGTGAGTAATAAGCCAGTACAGGTGTAATATCGTTTTGGTTGACGATATTGATCGAATTCGCAATATCTTTTTTAGTCTGGTCGGGAAGACCCGCAAGAAGATAGGCTCCCACATGGTTTTTTTTAAATCCGGCCTGTTTGAGACAGTCAATGGCTTTTTTGAATTCTTTTTCAGTGACCTTGGTGTCGAGTTCATCTCTGTTTTCAAAAGCCGCGGTTTCAAGTCCCAGCCGCATGGTATGGAAACCCGCTTTTTTCATCAGTTCGGCTGATTTCTTTGTGATTTCTCGAACATGAATCGCATTTGGTGTATGAAAACGTATTTGAAAACCGGATTTTATGATTTCTTCAAAAAGCGGCAATGCGTGTTTTTCCGCGTTTACAAGAAGCGCGTCGTCATAGAATACAAAATCGGTTACTTTGTATTTTTTGTGCCAAAAGAATATTTCTTCAGCCACCAGTTTCGGATCACGCACCATTCTATTCGGATTTAACATATTGGACGCGCAGTATGTGCAGGAAAACGGGCAGCCCCTTGACGTCATCACAGGAATATAATTGATTATATTCTGAAGGTCATATGCGGGATACGGATAGGTATCAAGGTCATTAAAATCGAATGTCGGTTTTACTGATAACCCGGTATGTTTTCCGACAAGGGAAAGGATACTTGCTTCTCCAGGTCCGGGTGCGATTTTATCCGCCCCTGAATTTGATGACGCATGATTTGAGCAAAGGCTTGAATAGATACCCCCCAGTACGATAAAAACATCCGGGAAGACTTTTCTGATGCATTCAATTGTTTCCTGAACGCCGGGGTACCAGTATGTCATCAGGGAAGTCACAAGGATAAGATCGGGTTTTTTCATTCTCCGCAGATCCTCCTCAAACCATTCATATTTAATTCCGTACCGGGAATAGTTACGAGGGATGTGCTTGAGAGATTCCGGTTTGGGGATTCTGGTTTTTAGATACGGTCCCCGTCCGTACCGTTTAGTGATATCTGTTTTAGCCGCGTTCGGATGAAATCTATCCAGGCAATCAATGTATAATACATGGTATCCATGATCCCGGAGTATGGCGCCAAGAATTAAAAGACCGGCCGGTTTTGCCCAGAAATCATAAGCCGCAAAATCATGGATCCACGGATTTACCAGCAGGATATGGGGAGCGTTTTTTTTCATGGAAATCAATAAAAGATGAACGTTGAACCAAAAAAAGATGAACGTTGAACCCGGATGAGATGAACGTTGAGCCACCAAAAGATGAACATCGAACACTTGTCCGCCATAGCCTCGGCGACGGTGGATCGAACGTCCAACGTCCAACGTCGAATGTGGATGCGCTTCGCTTTATCTGATTTTATAAAGAAGTGAATGTACCATGATTTTTCACTTATCACTTTTACCTTTTCCCCTGCGAAGCATGGTCAAAATACTTCATCGAAGTTTTCTTCAGCTCTTTGCGACTGAACAGAAGCTTATATTCATTCACATGGGCCGTGGAAGCCATTTCCTTGGCGGTTTCAATGCATGATTCCTCACTATCCGCGTGAACCATGGTATATAAATTATACGGCCATTGATCCGTTGGATTTCTTCGGTAGCAGTGAGAAACCTGCTTGAAACCTGCCAGCTTTTGCCCCACATCTTCGATCCGGTTTTCTTCTACCTTCCATGCGACCATCGCGTTAGCGGAGAACCCTGATTTTTGATGCCGGAGTGTGGCGCCGAAACGGCGTATGACTCCCCGGTCACAAAGGTCCTGCAGTGTTTTGAGTAATGTAGCTTCTGAAATATCAAGCTGCTCTGCGATATTCCGGTATGGATGTTTGGTGATCGGGATATCTCCCTGTATGGAAGCGATGATTTTCTTTTCAAGTTCTGTAAGCATGTGAATTAAGTTTCATTAGGTTATTGGGTTAATAGTGTGATAATATGTCTGACCTTTATTTTTCCGGGAACAGCTTTCGTATCTCCTTTTCACTGGCACCGCAGATACCCCGCTCAGTGATAAAGCCTGTGACAAGCCTTGAAGGCGTGACATCAAAGGCATAATTAGCAGCCGGACTATCTATTGGTGGAACCAGAACTTCAACGGTTTTGTCATTATACTTTCCCTGAACATACATGATTTCATCAGGGTCACGTTTTTCAATCGGTATTTCGTTTATACCATTTTTGAGTTTCCAGTCAAACGTGCTTGATGGAAGCGCCACGTAAAATGGGATATGGTTATCCCTGGCGGCAAGTGCCTTTAGGTATGTTCCTATTTTATTGGCCACGTCGCCTGTATGTGTTGTCCTGTCTGTTCCGACAATCACAATATCAACCATACCGTGCTGCATCAGATGGCCGCCAGTATTATCGGCAATTACAGTGTGCCGGATTCCGTGTTTACCGAGTTCCCAGGCCGTCAGCCGGGCTCCCTGGTTTAATGGTCTTGTTTCATCGACCCACACATGTATATCAATTCCGCTGTCAAAGGCTGTGTAGATCGGCGCGGTTGCAGTCCCGTATTCAATACATGCCAACCAGCCTGCGTTGCAATGAGTCAGAACGTTAACGGTTTGTCCTTTTTTTTCATTGCTGATGTGTCCGATTAGATCCAGACCATGTTCTCCGATCTTTCGGCAGTTCTCGGCTTCTTCCTCGGCAATGATTCCTGCTTCTTTGAGCGTGATTTCCACTATAGAGTCAAGTGAAGAGCGCTCACGTACCTTTTCCAATACACGGTCCACCGCCCAGACTAGATTAACAGCAGTCGGCCGTGCCGCTTTGATCCGATCGCATTCCTTAACCATGTAATCCAATTCAATCAATTCGGAGGGCGCGTTTTTGGCAGCCAGATATACAGCGTATGCGGATGTCACACCGATGAGCGGTGCTCCGCGTACATACATATCTTTTATCGCTGTGATGGCGTCATCCACTGTTTTTAGATCGGTGATGATAAACTCATGGGGAAGTTTGCGCTGGTCGATAATTTTTATGGTCTTACCATCTTTATCCAGAAAAATGGGACGGATGTTTTTGCCGTCAACTTTCATGGTGATACCTCATTAAATCAGTTTAATTGTTTTCTTAATTTTAACCATGAGGCTTCGAAAATATCTACGCCCTCACAAGCGAAAATTAAAACCAAAATTAAAACCATTTATCACGAAAACACGAAATTTAGAAAACACGAAAAAAACAATAAGTATATTAAAAAAAATCTATTTGTCCTTCTTTCGTGTTTTCGCCCTTTCGTGATTATCTTTTATACTTATTCCAAACATTCCTTTGTGATCTTCGTGCCTGATGAGTTATTTTTTTTATTCTACAAATAACGGTACTTTTTTAAACTGTTTGACATCCACAAGCCCCTGGTCTGTGATTTTCAGGTCCGGTATTACCGGTAAAGCCAGGAACGAAAGAGTCATAAACGGATCTTTTAGAGTACATCCGAGGTTTTTTGCCTGTCCCAGCAGTTCATCGAGATTGGCCTGGACATCTTTCATCGGTTCCTGTGACATGAGCCCCCCGATCGGAAGGGGAAGTGATGCGGTTATCTGACTGTCACAAGCAGCAGCCAGGCCGCCCTTCATTTCAATCACCGCGGTAACCGCGGCTATCATGTCATCATCGTTTGTTCCGACTGTGATGATATTGTGTGAATCGTGGGCCACGCTCGATGCCAGGGCTCCTTTTTTAAGGCCGAATCCTTTGACAAATCCGATGGCGATGTTACCGGAACCGGTATGCCTTTCAATGACGGAGATTTTGATGATATCCTGTTTGAGATCAGGAAGTACGGTACCATTTTGAATATTGGCATTCATTTGAAGTTCATTTGTAATCAGCTGATCCGGGATGATATCGATGACCCTGATCTTATCTCCCGCGGCTTTTACAGTAAAATCGATTGTATCCTTTGCGATATTCATTGACTGCGGGACAGAACTATTATCCGGTTTTTTTAGTGAACCATTGACTTCACCATTTTCTACAGCAAGTATTCCGCCACTGTATACCTGGTTG
>JAUVGT010000119.1 GCA_030593645.1 Deltaproteobacteria bacterium | reverse complement strand
GCTGCATTTCGCAATCATTCAACGTACTATAAGTACGCTTCATGATTACGAAATTTGCACGCCTTGAATTTGAACTTTTTACGAAACCGTCTCATTCGGACTTTTTACGAGACCATCATCTATCGTGAGTAAATAATTCATTATTCTAAATTTAACTCTAATTTCATGAGTTCAATAACTTGTATATGTCATCAACAATTAGTTTTGCCGCGTCAGGTTTCCCGAAAGACTTTGCCCTTGATGCCATATCTTCACGTGCTTTTCGGTTTGATTCATAATACATGATGCGTTCAGCCAGTAGGCGGCCATTAAGATCATTTTCTAATATTGTTTCCGCGGCACCCTTCTCTGAAAGATTTTGCGCGTTAATAACCTGGTGATTATCGGCCGCAAATGGAAACGGAATAAAAATGACGGCTTTTCCAATGGCTGTTATTTCAGCGATCGTGGTGGCGCCTGCCCTGCAAATAATCATATCAGCCTTTTTATATTGTATTGCCATGTCGTTGAAAAATGGTCTGACATCACAGGGAACACATTGATTTTTAAATGCTTCTTTTACTTTCATATTATCCCGGTCACCGGTCTGATGTATAAAGAAAAACCTGTTTTTTTCTTTCAGATCCGTAAGCGCATCAATAACTGACATATTGATGCTGTGGGCTCCCTGGCTGCCGCCGATAATCAGAATGGTAAACGGGCTTCCGGATATATTGTCCATTGTGGTTCCGTTCAATATTTCGGGGCGTATCGGGTTGCCGGTAAATAACACTTTTGCGGGATTAAAATCCGATTTTGTATTTTTAAAGGACACATAAATCTTATCGGCAAAAAAGGATAATATGCGGTTTGTGATGCCCGGTAAGATATTCTGCTCATGAAGCGCAATCTTTTTTCTCATGAGAAAAGCACCCATTACAACAGGGCCCGCCGCGTAACTCCCGATACCCAGGACGAGACCGGGTTTAAATACTCGTAATATGTTTATTGCCTTCACTATTCCCCATGGGATGATCAGCACCGATTTAAGCTGATTCCATAACCCCATACCCTTTATACCCGCGGATTTGATTGTTTTAAGGGGGTATCCCGCATCTGACAGTGCTTTGATTTCAAACGGATTGCCCGTACTGACAAACAAGACTTTGTTGTCAGGATTTCTGGACATGAATTCCCGGGCGATGGATATGCCCGGGAAAAGATGACCTCCCGTTCCGCCTCCCGCGATGGCAATGCCGTTTGATTTCTTTTTCCCGGAGCCGGCCGGGCAAAAGGCAACATTTAAAATCGCCTTTATACAGGAGTATTTATGGTTCATTTTTTTCTATCCCCGACGCCCTGATATTCATCAGTATACCGATCGACGCCATGTTTACCAGCAGGGACGTTCCGCCATAGCTTAAGAACGGTAATGTTAATCCCTTTGTAGGAAGAAGCCCCAGGGTGACACCCATATTGACGCAAACCTGAAGAATAATTGAGATCGTCAATCCCGCTGCCAGAAATGATCCAAAAGTATCCGGTGAGTTTTTGGAAATGATTATTCCGCGCCACAAGATTAATACATAAAGCCCCATTATAATAAAAATTCCGATTAGCCCGAGTTCTTCGCCAATCACTGAAAAAATAAAATCAGTATGAGGCTCAGGCAGATAAAACAATTTTTGGTATCCCTGACCAATTCCGGTCCCCCATATCCCGCCGGTACCAAATGCCATCAAAGAATGAATAATCTGATATCCTTCATCCGCAGGATACTGCCAGGGATTAAGGAAACTCATAATCCGCTTCACCCTGTATTCCGCGCTTGTCATAAATATATAGATGACAGGGATGATCAGAACAAAAGAAGAAGCCAGATGCAGTGTCTTGACTCCCCCGATAAACAGCATCAGCCATGTAATTGCCCCTAAAATGACTACGGTTCCAAAATCCGGCTGTATGAAAATCAATGCTGTGAATACACCCAGGACCACAACATGCGGCAGAAAACCTATGGAAAAGTTTTTTATATACTCCTGCTTTTTATCGATCGAATATGCCAGGAAAAGCACTAATGCGAATTTGGCGAATTCTGAGGGTTGAAAAGAAAAGTCTCCCAGCTGCAGCCATCTTGTTGAACCTCCAGCGGTATAACCGTATCCTGTTATCTGGATTGCCGCGAGCATGATAAAAGCGATAACCAGAAATGGGTATGTCAAAGAACGAAACAGCTTATAAGGAAAATGCCTGCATATAACCAGTGCAACAATACCCGCGAGCGCGAAAGCCGCCTGTTTTTTTAAAAAAAAGTAATCCGAACCGAATTTTTTTAAAGCAAGCGCTGAGCTGGCACTGTAAACCATTACGACACCGATGCCGACCAGAAAAAGTACCGGAAACAGGAGCTTAATATCATAGCCGGGATCTGCCGGAGACTCTTTTTGGTTTATTACGGATGCGTGTGATTGATAATTATCCAGCATTAAGCAACCTTTTTTTTAATTTATCAACCGCTTTGGAAAACGCTTCCCCACGATGCGCGTAGCTGTTATACATATCAAAACTGGCACACGCCGGGGATAATAGAACCACGTCGCCGGGTGTCGCCAGTGCATTTGATTTAAAGACAGCATCTTCCATTGTGGCTGCGGTTTCCACAGGCGCAGTATCTTTCAGTACCGCTTTGATTTCCTCTTTTGTTTCGCCGATAGCAATAATACTTTTGACCTTTTCTTTTACCGTATTCTCCAGCTCTTTAAAGTTGCTTTCCTTGTTGCGGCCTCCCAGGATGAGGATAACCGGGTTATCAAAACATTCAATGGCCCTGATCACCGCATCAACGTTTGTGGCTTTTGAATCATTATAATATGCGGCGTTTTTTATCGTTGCCGTATATTCAAGCCTGTGCGGAAGCCCTGTAAATCTTTTGAGTACGGTTTTTACACTGTTAAAATGACCTCCCCCGGCCATTACCGCGAGACCGGCTGCTGCGGCATTTTCCATATTGTGATTTCCACGAAGTTTTATATCCGATCGATCAAGGATTGAAAATCGATTATTCGCTGCCTTTTCTTGGCCTCCCACCGATTGAAATATGATACGGTCTTTGGTTATTACGGTGCCTGTTGGATGGTCTGTTTGTCCATTTACCGCTGTGTTGAAAAAATTAAAGGTTCTGCTGTTTATGTGTTGAATAACCGATGGAATCACAGGGTCTGAGCCGTTTATTATAGCGGAATCACCTGATTTTTGGTTTTTAAAAATTCGAGCTTTTGACATGGCGTATGCGGTGAAATCCGGGTATCGATCCAGGTGGTCTTTCGCGATATTCAGAAGAACTGCGACATTCGGCCTGAAAGTATCGATTGTGTCAAGTTGAAAGCTGCTGATTTCAGCCACCACCACCTGTGATTTTTTCATGTCATCCGCGTAACCGATCAATGGGCGGCCAATATTCCCGCCGACAAATACCGAAAAACCAGATTCTGTGAACATTTCACCGATCAGGGTTGTTGTTGTGGTTTTACCGTTCGTGCCGGTTATGGCAACAATCGGTTCATCGATGAATCTTGAAGCAAGTTCGATTTCTCCCAGAATTATCGTCCCTCTTTCACGAGCCCGGTTCACCGGCGTAATGGTATGGGGAACGCCCGGACTGATCACAATCATATCTGCTTTATCAAACGTAGTTTCCCGGTGTTCACCAAGCTCCAGCATGACACCTGTTTCACGAAGTTTTTGTATGTCCGGTCCAAGATCTTTTTGATCAGCCATATCGGTTGCCGTAACCAAAGCGCCTCTTTTTCTTAAAAATAATGCGGTGGCTGTTCCTGAGGAACCCAGACCCACAACAACGATATTTTTATTTTCAATTATCATAATTTATCTAAGCTTTAATGTACTCATGGATATCAGCGCAAGCGCGATGGCGATTATCCAGAAACGTACAATTACCTTGGGTTCGGCCCAGCCTTTTAATTCAAAATGGTGGTGCAGCGGAGCCATCTTGAAAATCCTTCGTCCCCTGGTCATTTTAAAAAATCCAACCTGGAAAATAACGGACAGGGCTTCCATCACAAAGAGACCTCCGACAATTGCGAGAAGAAACTCCTGTTTGGTAATTACCGAGATGGTTCCGAGAGCGCCGCCCAGGGGAAGTGAGCCCACATCTCCCATGAAAACCTGGGCCGGATATGAGTTAAACCATAGAAAACCGAGCCCGGCACCGGCCAGTGCCCCGCAGAAAATGGCTGTTTCACCGCATGAAGCTATATAGTTGATCTGAAGATAATTAGAAAATTTTATATGACCGGCCACGTACGCAAACACCATATAGGTCACGGAAGCGATAATCACAGGGCCGATCGCGAGACCATCAAGACCGTCAGTAAGGTTAACGGCATTTGACGCACCGACAATTACGAATACAGCAAAAATAATGTATCCCCACCCCAGGTCCGGCGAAATATTCTTAAAAAACGGAATCGTCACAATCGTGTTAAACTCAGGCTCGGACCAGACCAGGGAGCCGGCAATGGCCGCGATAATGATTTGGAGCAGAAACTTATTCCTGGCGCTTAGTCCCTTATTTCGTTTTTTAACCAGCATCAAATAATCGTCTATGAATCCAATCCCGGCAAATCCGATGGTCACGAGAAGAATGATCCAGATATAGAAATTTGTTAAATTGGTCCAGAGCAATGTGGACACAACAACCGAAAAAATGATCAGGGTACCTCCCATGGTTGGTGTGCCTGCTTTTTTCTGATGTGTTTTCGGGCCGTCTTCCTGGATGAACTGCCCGATCTGCATTTTGTGCAGTTTTCGAATCACCCATGGGCCAAGGACAAAACAGATCAGGAAAGCGGTGAGGCTGGCATAAATAGTACGAAATGTGATATAACGGAATACATTGAATGCCGATATTGATGTATGAAGCGGATATAATAAGTGATATAACATAATTCCCCATTTACTGATTTAAAGGCAAAACCCCGGTCTCCATTTCTAATTATTGGCCCATGCCATCAGTTCCTCAACCATTTTTTCCATTCCCACTGCCCGGGAACCTTTGATCAGTACCCAGTCATTCGGTTTGAGATAATTTTTCGTATGGTTTAAAATCTCTTCTTTATTGCCTGTAAATATGTGGTTGTGATCCATTCCTTCTTTACGCGCGCCTGACGCGATTATTTCAGCGTACTGACCGGTGGCATAAAGTATGGACACTTTTGATTTCGCGCAATAGGTCCCGATTTCCCTGTGCAGAGATTCGGCGTGTTTGCCAAGCTCAAACATGTCCCCCACAATGAAAAAACTTCGGGAATCTTTCCGCAAGGCTTCCAGCGTATTCAGGGCGGCTTTCATCGAATCGGGATTGGCGTTGTATGTGTCGTCAATAACATGAATGCCGTTTCGAGTTGTCAGTATATTCATCCTTCCACTGACAGGTTTAAAACGTTCAAGCCCGGCTTTGATTTCCTCCCCGTTTAACCCAAGAATAAACCCTGCAGCGGCTGCCGCCAAGGCGTTTGAGACCATAAAAACGCCGGGTGCATTAAGGTTAACCGTAATATCTCCTGTCGGCAGAGCCAGGGTAAAGGACGTTCCTGATTCAGCCGGTTTCATGTTAAGTGCCCTGACATCGGCGTTTTCCGAAAAACCAAAAAAGAATACTTTTGCTGATGTTTGATCCGCAAGCTGCAGTATCCTTTGATCATCGGAATTTAAAACAGCCGTACCATACGGTTTGATTTTACCCAGCAGTTCTCCTTTTGCATTCATGACACCGTCCATCGAGCCGACACCTTCAAGGTGGGCTGGCCCGATGTTGGTAATCACACCGATGTCCGGACCACAGATTTCCGCCAGTCTTTCGATTTCTCCGGGATGGTTCATGCCGATTTCAACGACCGCACATTCGTGCCCTGAATTGAGCTCAAAAAGGGTCAGGGGGAGGCCGATGTCATTATTAAAATTTTTTTTGGTCGACAATGTCGTGAAGCGCTGTGATAAGACCGCTGCCATCATCTCACGGGTGGTGGTTTTACCATTGGAACCGGTAATTGCGACCAGGGGTATACCCGACCTTTTCCTGTGATAACGGGCGAGATCCCCCAGCGAGCGCGTGGTATTATCGACTGCAATGCAGACCACTTTTTGTTCTTGCCATTCCCGGATCTGAGGTTCTTCAACCTTACCCTTACTGACGATAAGACCGTCTGTTCCTTGCCCGATTACATCCTTTATGAATTTATGACCGTCATGAACATCGCCGATAATGGGCACATAAAGATCCCCGGAGGATATGCTGCGCGAGTCAATTGAAATACCTGTGAAGGAACGTGACTTTTCCCCACACAATAGCTCTCCGCCTGTGGCTTCCAGGAGATCATAAGATGTCCATTTGAGTGTTCCGTTCATTTTACTGTATCGTTTCCTTCTGCGGAAAGGCCGCAAAGTAACTTCATGACTTTTTTGGCTTCTTTTCGATCATCAAAGTCGATTGTGGTGTCCCCGATGATCTGGTATGTTTCATGGCCTTTTCCGGCAATCAGAACCGTATCTCCCGAACACGCCGCGGTGATACCGGTTTGTATCGCTTTTTTTCGATCGGGTTCGACTAAGTAGCCTTTGTCTTTCATACCGTTTTCCAGATCTTCCGCCCGGTACCTTTTTATACCGGTCTTTTTCGTACCCCTGAGAATTTCTTCAATGATCAGCATGGGCGGTTCTGACCTGGGATTGTCAGACGTGATAATTGAGAGGTCACAAAGCCTTGCCGCAATTTCACCCATTTGCGGCCGCTTTTTCTTATCCCTGTCACCGCCGCAGCCGAACACACATATTATTTTACGGTCGGTTATTGACTTTAATGATGATAAAACATTTTTTAGGGCATCCGGTGTATGAGCATAATCAACATATAAGAAAACGTCGCTCGTACTTTCAACCCGCTCAAGACGTCCCGGAACCCGGTCTGTTTTTTCGAGACCTGTTTTTATACCAGTAATCGGAAGGCCAAGAGCGATTCCGACCCCCGCGGCGCTTAAAATATTTTCCTGGTTGTGTTTCCCGGCCAGGGATGATTTAAAATTAAATTCTCCTTCAGGTGTAATGATCGTTCCGGTTATACCGTCAAGGCTGCTGCTGGAAATCTTCGGCCATAACATATTATCAGATGAATGCCCTGTGGTAATGCGATCGATTGAGAGAGTTTTGTAAAGCTCCTCACCTTTTGGGTCATTACAGTTGATGACAGCGATGGTTCGGTTTTTTTTAGGACCTTTCATCAATATATCCGTAAATAATCTTTTTTTGCAGGCCCAGTATGTATCCATATCCTTGTGATAATCCAGGTGGTCCTGGGTCAGGTTTGTAAAAACACCGATATCGATCCAGCAGTTTTCAACCCGGTTAAGATCAAGAGCATGTGAGGATACTTCCATAACCACGTGGGTGATGCCTCTGTCCCTCATATCGGCAAGTATTTTCTGAAGATCCATGGATTCCGGTGTCGTAACGGGATTATTATATTCTTTCCCGTCATACCTGGTGCTGATCGTTCCGATTACACCGGTTTTGAAGCCCGACGTTATAAGAATATTTTCAACCAGGTAGGCGGTGGTCGTTTTACCATTTGTTCCTGTGATGCCGACGATAGTCAGTTCCTCCGACGGCCTGCCGAAAAAATTGGATGAAATTTTTCCCATGGCGATTCGTGTGTTTTCAACCCGGATGATTACGGAACCTTTTTGATTCTGTCGCTCAACGACCACCGCGGATGCCCCTCTTTCAAGTGCCTGATCAATGTAATCATGACCATCAGCAACATGACCGGGAACTGCTATAAAAAGTCCCCCCGGTTTAACATCCTGAGATCGATAGTGTATTGAGGTTATTTCAATATCGTTACCACCGAATCCTGCCGATGAATGGTCCGCCTTACCGGTTATTTCCAGTACTCCGGTATCATGTAATAATTCTTTCAGGTTCACCCTTTGCCCCCCTTTTCTTTTGATACTGCCAGCTGGCGGCTGCTTTTTTCCGGGGGAATATTCAGATAATTCAAGGTTTCACGAGCGATTTTTCTAAATGCCGGGGCGGCTACAATGCCTCCGTAATATTGTTTTTTAGGTTCATTGATTACAACCAGCACTGTTATTTCAGGGTTTTCCGCTGGAGTAAAGCCGACAAAAGACGCAATATATTTACCTTCCTCATATGTTTTTTCCTCATTTATTTTCTGCGCTGTACCGGTTTTACCGCATACGGAATACCCATTGAGGGCTGCCCGTGTGCCGGTTCCTCCTTTGGTTGTGACTGTTCTCATGATGTTGACGATGATCCTTGCTGTTTCTTCGGAAACAACCCGTCTGACTTTTTGGATTTCAAATTCATGAATTGTACGGCCGTATGGATCCGTGATCACTTTTACAAGGTGGGGTTTCATTAATACACCCCGGTTCGCAAGGGCCGAAACTGCCGTGACAAGCTGTATCGGTGATACTGAAACTCCATGACCAAAAGCGATGGCTCCGGTATCAAGCCTGGACCACTTTTTGTAAGGCGCCATGCTGCCGGCTGTTTCACCGGGACAGTCTATCCCCGTTTTGGCGCCAAAACCGAAATCTCTCAGGGTATGGTACAGCCGTTCAGGTCCGATCATTTCACTCACTTTAACAGTACCTATATTGCTTGAATACTTAATAATCTGCTGCAGGGAAAGCCAGCCGTGGGAGGAATGGTCGTGCACCACATTTTTCCCAATTTTGTATGCGCCATTTTCACAAAAGAAAATTGAATTGGCTGTTGATCCACTCGACTCAATGGCTGTTGCGGCACTGAATATTTTCATCGTGGAACCCGGTTCAAATGGATCGGTGATGGCCCTGTTTCGCCATAGCTCTTTTTTAAATCCCTGAAATGAATTGGGATTAAAGAGCGGGTAGTGCGCGACAGCCAGGATCTCGCCGGTTTTCGGCGCCATTACAATTACGATTCCTGATTTTGCTGAATAATTTTCTACAGTTTCTTTAAGTGTTTTTTCGGATATATATTGAATGCTCAGATCTATCGTCAGAATAAGGTTATTTCCGCTGTAGTCCTGTGTCCTTTTTCTCTCGGAGGTAAATCTCTGACCAAGAGCATCAGTTAGGATTGTAAAATCCCGGTTTTCGCCATTCAGATAACTGTCATAATAATACTCAATACCTTCCAGACCATTCCCATCAATACCGGTAAATCCCAGGATCTGCGCTGCAAGGGTTTTGTTGGGATAAAAACGGTTATATTCCGGGATAAATCCGATACCCGCCAGATTCAGGGCTTTTATCTCATCGGTCTCTTTTGGAGTCACCTGGCGTTTTATCCAGGTAAATGATTTTTTGGCTGTCAGTTTTTGTATCAGTATTTGACTGTCCTGTTTCAGAACTTTCGAAAGTGCTCTGGCCGTTGATTTTAAATCCTTTATACGCGGTGGATAGGCAGCGATGGAAGTTACTTTAGTGCTTACTGCCATCTCAGTATCGTGCTTCCTATCATAAATGATGCCGCGTTTGCCGGATGACGTAAAAGACCTTTCATACTGGCCCGCGGCCATGCTTGACAGCCATGGACCTTTGTAAACCTGCAAGTATAAGGCTTTGGCACCGATAATAGCAAACATGGCCATAAATATAATGGCGACAGATAAAGAGCGGTAATTGATATATTTTTTTTCAACAGGGTTCATGGTATAATGATAATCTGTTCTGATTTCGGCATGATTAAGCCGAGTTTATTGCGTGCAATGCTTTTGATCAGTTCTTCAGGTGATTTTAAACGCGCAAGTTCAATTTTGAACTTGTTCTGCATCGCCGATTCTATGTTTATCTTTTCTTCAGTTTTTGTAATCTCATATTTCATTTGAACGCACTGCACCCGGCACCAGGTATAGAATAACAGTTCAAAGATAAATACCATCATAATGGTAAGCCAGATCAGGGTGGTTTTACGGTTTTTTGTTTTTTTTGCCATCGTTTTATCATTAAAGTTTTTCCATGGCTCTTAATTTTGTACTTCTTGCCATGGGATTATTTTGGATTTCCTCTTCTGAAGGCCGCTTTACTTTTTTTGTCAGGATGCGAACAACCGGTTTTTTACCACATGTACATGAGGGGAATTGAGGCGGACACGTGCATCCTTTTTCAAGGGTTTTCATTTGTTTTTTTACAATCCTGTCTTCAAGAGAATGAAATGATAACACACAGAGCCGGCCGCCAGGATTTAAACAGCCGGGCACAAATTTCATAAAAGATTTAAGCCGATCCAGTTCATTGTTAACGGCAATTCTAAGGGCCATAAACACACGTGTGGCCGGATGGATCTTTTGATTATACCGTGCCTTTCCGGGTATCGCTTCAGTGATAATACGGGCAAGGTGTTTGCTTGATCGTATTTTCTCTTTTGCTCTTATTTTTACTATTTTCCAGGCGATCCGGCCTGCCCTGCGTTCTTCTCCAAACTTCTTAAAGATTTGCTTTAATTCGTGTTCACTTTTATTGTTGATAATGTCTTTAGCCATTATTTTTGAATCAATATTCATCCGCATGTCAAGGGGTTCATCTTTCATGAAACTGAATCCCCGTCCGCTAGCCTGGAGCTGATGAAATGAAAGACCCAGATCAAGGAGAATGCCGTCTAACCTTTTAATCTCCAGCTTTGATAAAATGGCCGGGAGGTTGACAAAATTATCATGAACAAGATGGATATTCGATTCATATGGCTTTAGATATTCTTTTGCATTTTTCATCGCATCTTTATCCTGATCAATTCCGATCAAAAGCCCGTCCGGGAGAATATTTTTCAGAATCATCCCGGCATGTCCGCAGCCGCCCAGTGTACAATCCGCATATATCCGGCCCGGCCGGCAGTTTAGGTATTCGATTACCTGATCAGGCATTGCGGAGATATGGTAGTAAGGCATGCGGTTAAAGTCCTAACTTTGCGATTTCGTTTCTGACATCCTCCTTCTGCATGTTTGCTTCCAGTTCCAGATTCTCCCTGTCCCAGTTTGCTCTCGACCAGATTTCAAAATGGTCAAGCACACCCACAAGTACAATTTCTTTTTCAACTTCCGCATATTCTCTTAATGTTGGAGGAATAAGGATCCGATCCTGTTTATCGCACGTACATTCAAACGCGCCTCCGATAAATACCCTTCTGAACCGGCGCATATGTTCACTTTTTTCCGCCAGGGAAAGTATCCTTTTTTCAATATGGCACCACTCCTCAAAGGTATATGCCACCAGCCCACTATCCATCTTGGAAACCATCACTCCCGCCTGATCACCGTTCCGGATGATTTCACGGAATCTTGCGGGTATGATAATCCGCCCTTTCGCGTCGATTGTATGGAATGAACTGCCTCTAAACATATGTCCCCTTCATCCACTTTGGTCCACTTTACTCCCATTCAATTACATTTTACAGGGAGTGTCAAGGAAAAAAGCCGGTTCGTGTTTCAATTTTTATAATAATTTATAAAACTTAACGGCTTTTGGTCATCAGAATTTGTGTGAATAAATGTAGTTTTTAAAAGATTAAACTGAATTTGTAACGAAAATTAGGGGAAGGGTGCTTTTGCGAAAAAAACTTTAATTTTAAAGCAAGTATTTTTTAACCCTCTGAAATAATTTATATTAGCAATATTCATTTCTTGAGTTCTATGGTTT
>JAUVGT010000134.1 GCA_030593645.1 Deltaproteobacteria bacterium | reverse complement strand
CAATTTAAAAACAATATGTTAAAATATAATTTCTTGAAGAGGCGCATCAATATAGGCGTAAAGATCGAATGCCTGGTTCTACCTTTCTCTTCCTTCTCGAATAATATCCACAATTTCCTTTGTAGTAATTTTAGCTTTAATTGATGGGACATTAAGAGGTGACGATGCTATTTTTCCCGGAATTAAGGCGAAAGTTCGTCCGTCTTTCCTTCGAATTAGAACTTTACCTGTAGTTTCAGCCTGTTCAAGAACAATAGCAAGTTTTTGCCGGGCCTCCGAATATGTATAAACCTGCATTCTACACCTCCATGGTTTTGAGGTTAAAACTTTGAGCAGCTGTTTTAAGCCTCTGTGATCTTTTTAATCCTAAATAGGGTTTAGCCTATTGACTCTGCCCCTACCCATAGAAGCTGGTTTTATTCGCATAGTAACCATTTCGGTTTATATCGGCTTTATACCCGATTTTAAAATATCAATCCTGACGGTTTCGTAAAAAGTCCAACTTCTGCGTTGTTCTACATTTTGCAATGATTCAACGCCCCGGTTAAATAAAAAGTACAGATTTAACAGGGAAGGTCCGATAAGTACGCTTCATCATTACAAAAATTGCACGCCTTGAATTTGAACTCTTTACGAAACCGTCTAATTCGAACTTTTTACGAGGCCATCAATCCTTGTTAATATAATATAGACGCAGTATTTTCAGCTCATCATATGATATTTTACCATCGCATGCTCTAAAAACCGGGCCTAAAAATTCGGGACCATCACGGTCAAAAGCGTTTAAAACACGCTCCTTTTCCCCTTTGGCCAGTGTTGAATACTCAAGTATTCCGTTTACCTTCAAATCATTTCCTTCTTTACAATACTTATACAAATGGTCCAGAATGGTCGACAGTTTCACATCGTATTCGGCCATCAAATCGGCAACTGATTTCCCTGCATTGTAAGACTCACCGACCACCGCATGACGTTTTTTACTCTGCCGGGAAGGGTCAGGAACAGGCTTTGTTTTTTTTCCTTTTACTTTTGTTTCAATTTTATTGTCACTGCAATAATTAAAAATAATCCCAAGAAAATCGTTACCATATTTTTCGAGTTTGGCAGCACCCACACCATGAACTGTTATCAGCTGATCTTTTGTCTTTGGAAAATAAGCCGCCATTTCGATCAATGTTTTATCTGAGAATACAACATACGGCGGAACATTTGCCGCATCCGCCAGTTTCTTTCTTTTTTCCCGTAGCATTTCAAAAAGATCATGATTAAAATCAAGATCTTCCCTGACCGCAATCGGCTCAGGTTTTTTGTCTTCTTCAATGATACCCATGACCTTTTCTTTACCGCGAAGAACATCCCAGGCTTTTGGAGTCAGTTTTAAACCGCCAAATTCCATATCCTGTTCCATCAGACCGTTGTGAAGAAGCTGCCGGGAAATCTGATGCCATTGATTTTTTGAATATTCACCGCCAATATCGTAAGTAGATAAATTCTGGTGATTAAACTTAAATACTTTTTTTGATTTTGATCCTTTGAGTACATCAATGATGTGGGCGGATCCAAACATTTCACCCGTTCGTTTAACACAGGACAGAAATTTCTGGGCCGTGATCGTGATATCTGATTTTTCTTTTTTTCCCGCGAGACAGTTATCGCATATATTGCATTTCTTGTCTGGAAATTCTTCCCCAAAATACTTAAGAAGCGGAATCCTTCGGCAGATGTCAGTCTCAACAAACTGCAGCATCGCCTTCAGGTGAATATTCGAGATTCGCCGCTCATGATCTGTTTTCTGGTTGATAAAATACCTGATCTTTTGAATATCCCCATACCCGAAGAGCATCAAGCAATATGACTTCACATTATCACGGCCGGCGCGGCCGATTTCCTGGTAGTAACCTTCTATATTCTTAGGCAGATCATAATGGAGAACAAACCGGACATTGGGCTTATCGATACCCATACCGAATGCGATTGTGGCAATCATGATCCGGATATCATCATTGATGAAAAGGTCCTGGTTTTTTCGACGATATTCCTCAGGAAGACCGGCGTGATACGGCTTAACGGAAAACCCTTTTTCAGAAAGTGACGTGTACAAACTATCCACCTGCTTCCGTGTGGCGCAATATATAATCCCGGACTCATTCGGAAAACCGCTGATAAAGTCGATTGCCTGTTCAAACGGATTTACCTTATGATCGATCTGCAGGAACAGGTTCTCCCGGTTAAAACTGGCGATATATTTGGATCCGATTTTAAAATCCAGGTTCTTCTGTATATCCTCCTGTACCCTTGGTGTCGCCGTGGCAGTCAACGCAATGCAGGTAGCATTGTTAAACCTTTTCCTGATGCCTGCCAGCTGTCTGTACTCAGGCCGAAAGTCATGCCCCCATTCTGAAATACAATGGGCTTCATCAATAGCCAGAAAGTTCACCTGAGTCGATGAAAGCATATCCAGAATTCCGGATTTCAATAAAGTTTCCGGGGCCACATACAGTAATTTTACCTTATCTTTTTTTATTAACGCCATGTTTGCGCGGTATTCATCCGATGATAATGAACTGTTAAGAAGGACTGCTGAGACTCCGAGATCTTTTAACTGCTCCACCTGGTCTTTCATCAATGATATCAAAGGTGAAACCACGACAGCCAAACCAGGAACTACAAGCGCGGGAATCTGGAAGCAAATCGATTTCCCTCCGCCTGTGGGCATAATCACAAGTGTATCTTTTTTCATTAGAATACTTTTGATGACCTGTTCCTGGATGGAAATAAACTCATCAAAACCAAATACCTGTTTTAGTTTTTCTTTTGCTTTTTCAATCATAATTTTTTTTTAAATTTGTCCTGGCACTATTTTGAATTCAAGTGAACCATTGCGGTTGACCCAAAACGTTTGGAATGTTCAGCAAGACTATTGAATCAATATTTGCCATATGAGTGTGTCGATTGTCAATGGAAAAGGATGGTAAGGGTAGGGTATATATATCTATCTTGACTCACAGTTTCCTTTTGGTTATAAACTCTTGACGATTTCGTAAAAAGTCCAACTTCTGCGTTGTGCTGCATTTTGCAATGATTCAACGTACGATAAGTACGCTTCATTATTACAAAATTTGCATGCCTTGAATTTGAACTCTTTACGAAACCGTCTAATTCGGACTTTTTACGAGACCATCAACTCTTAGTTCAATATAAAAAATGAAAAAATAATCTCTCTTAAAATCCACAGACAACACAGAGAATTGGATTGAACACCACTTCTAATCATTAATCAAATTAAGGAGCAAACCATGCAAATTTTAATCCTCTACTTTTCCAAAGGCGGTAATACACGAAAACTCGCTGAAAATATCGCTAAAGGCGTTGAATCCGTTATAGATGTAAAAGCGGTATTAAAAACATGTGATAATGTAACAAAAAATGATTTTCTAAACTCAGCGGGAATTATCGCCGGCTCTCCAGTCTATTTCGGTTCAATGACTGCTGAATTGAAAAAGGTTTTCGATGATTTTGTCAGTGTAAGAAGAAAAATGGAAAACAAAATCGGCGCCGCGTTCGCCACATCAGGAGACCCCAGCGGAGGCAAAGAGACAACAATAATGGGAATCATCCAGTGTTTTCTTATCTACGGAATGATGATTGTCGGTGATCCCATGGATGCCACCGGTCATTATGGTGTTGCGTGCGTCGGAGCACCTGACGAAAAAACGTCTGAAAATGGTTTTAAACTGGGGAAACGAGTCGCGGATATTTGCGTAAAAATGCTGTCTTAAGAATTCAAGACCATAAAGGTGAATTGATCTGGAAGTGGTTTCAAAACCTTCAATGAGGTGTCGGGGCGGGCCGCTGTGCCGGCCCATTGTGTTTGAGTATAATACATATTTCGAGGATTAATTCGCCGAAGGCGGACTAGCACCAAAACTGAACTTGAAGGGAGATTTTGAAACCGCTTCTATATTTAATGGGGGGGTGCCCCTGCATCTTTTTCAATATGATATTCGAATCGACTGATTTTTTTTTCTTTCAGAATTTTAATCAGTTTTTCCGCGACCTTGATTTCATCTGGGAAAAGTATGCCGGCCGCAACCCATTGTTGAACCGTTTCAATTTGAACAGCTGATTTCTCAGCGTATTCCTCCAGACTGTCCATAGTTGCAAAATCGACATCCCCTTCCAATCCAAGATTGTAAACCATTTCATCCAACCCCGGATCAGATTCCTTTATTGGATTTTCGTTTGATTCATAATGCCTGGCATACGCTTTTTCTTTTAAGTCAGAATGCTCCACTAAAATCGAACGTGAAACCGTATGATGATCGGATTGAACTGATTGATTGGTCCATTCAGATAATGCTTCACTGGTTACCATTTTTATCTTGCGGATTATATTTCCAAATTTGATCAACGGACCGCTTCTTTTTAAGAATATTTTAAAAAAATCACTTTTTGTCATTTATCTTTTACTCTCCGGCATATATTTTATTGCATCCTTGACGGTTTCGTAAAAAGTCCAACTTCTGCGTTGTGCTGCATTTCGCAATCATTCAACGTACTATAAGTATGCTTCATGATTACGAAATTTGCACGCCTTGAATTTGAACTTTTTACGAAACCGTCTAATTTGAACTTTTTACGAAACCGTCTAATTCGGACTTTTTCCGAGACCATCATCCTTATAAAAGATTTCGGTAATAATGTACAAAACATTAAGTATTTTTTTTATTTTTTGGATCGTATTGAATTTAACCGGTATTATAGATATAGGTATGAGTATGGGAAATCCTGTAAAACATAAACTTATCGCCGGTGTATTGTGCCTTGATTTTATAAATACCATAAACGGCCATCACAGCGGCACATCAAATGAATACATTGTTCATTACAATGATCTCATAGTGTGGGCCTGCCACGCGAAAATATTCGATCAAAAAATGGCTGATTTCCTTCTGCAGCAAAGTGCCGCCCATCCTCATACATCCGAACATATTTTTCATCAGGCGATTGAACTTCGGGAAAGGTTATTCAAAATTTTTTCAGCCCTTTACTATCAAAACCCAGTTCCCCAAAACGCCATTGATTTTTTATCCGACATCCACCATAAAGGGATGCAACACTCAAATCTTGTTCAAAAAGAAGACCGGTTCAAATGGGAATGGAAATTCGATAAAAACATGGAAATGGTACTCCGGCCCATTACCCTGTCCGCCACCCGGTTGTTAACCTCAGAGAACCTGAAACGGGTGCGTGAGTGTTCCGGATCGGATTGTGACTGGTACTTTTTAGATACAAGCCGTAATCATCAAAGACGCTGGTGCTCCATGAAAGATTGCGGTAACCGGCATAAAATGAAACAGCGATATATACGCCTCAAAGAATCCCTGCAAAAAACCAAAATCATAAAATAAAACATATTTAAATTTTTTAAACATTTCTATTATTTTTATTGACAGCATGCTTCATTATATCGTTTAATAGACACCGTCTATCACATTTATACCGGTGTCTTTTATCAAGGGAAATAAAAATGAAAAATGATACAATTGAACATGCAATTTGCATTTCCTGTCTTTCCATTCTGATCCTTCTACTGCCAGCCTCCTGTCCAGCAGGCGAAAGTCATAGCAGCAAGTGGAATAATCTCCTGAAAAGAAATCCTTACGTTTATACCATACCCATCGTTTCAAAATTTTCTGTGATCGATGGCACCTTTGTCAAAAAAGCTAAAAAAGATGGGGATATCGTGCCGTGCAGGCGCTGTCCCGATTGGGTGCCGAATCCGGGGATATGGAAATTGAATCTAAACAAAGGTGCTTACAGGATCATTAACACCCATACCGGCTGGAAAAGTATCGGAACCTATATTGTATCAGGAGACCGAATCCTATTTGCCAATGATCCCTGCTGTATTTATGGAGTGGGTGTATATTCCTGGACTCTTAAAGAAGGGAAGCTAAAATTTAAAGTGATTGATGATCCCTGCGCGATCAAACTGAGGGGAAAAAATCTCACAGAAGTAACCTGGAGTTCATGCCAGCCGCCATCTGTGGAAGCGGCGATTTCAACACACTGGCCCAAACCAAACGGATGTGACTAAAATATACGTGTAACATTGATCGGGTTTATCTCTTTAGTTTTCCCCCATATATGATTTTCTAACCATATCATTATTCAGAAGACTGTCAGCCACATCATGCAGTACCACTTCTCCGGTCTGTATTACATACCCCCGGCTTGCAACCTGAAGGGCCATTCTGGCATTTTGTTCAACCAAAAGAATTGTCGTCCCTGCAGCATGAAGCTTTTGTATCGTCTCAAAAACCGCGTCAACCAGTACTGGCGCCAACCCCATGGAAGGTTCATCCAGCAGCAGTATTTCGGGATTGGACATTAAAGCCCGTCCCATGGCCAGCATCTGCTGTTCACCCCCGCTGAGCGTACCCGCAACCTGTTTCCGCCTTTCATTCAGTCTTGGAAACATTTCAAATATTCGCTCCACGTTTTCCGCTATTAACTTTTTATCCCTGCAGATGAAAGCGCCCATATCAAGATTTTCAGTTACAGTTAACTGGCCGAATATTCTCCGTCCTTCCGGCACCTGTGTGATTCCCTTTGTAACGATCTGGTGTGCTTTATAATCGGCTAAATTCTCGCCATTCAGAAGAATTGCACCTTCACGGGGTTTTAAAAGCCCGCTTATGGTTCTAAGTGTTGTACTTTTACCGGCCCCGTTACCACCGATCAGGGTAACAATCTCTCCCTTTTCAATCTTTAATGAAACATTTTTTAAGGCATGTATCTTTCCGTAGTATGCATGCACATTTTGGACTTCAAGCATAGCCATGGTCATTTTACCTCACCTTTAGCTGACATAATATATGGTTTTACAGCTCAAAAAGAGCTGAATCTTGATCATCTGATTGTTGATTAATGAATCTCTGCCGCGCTTCCGCTTCCAAGATACGCTTCGATAACGATCGGATCTTTTTTGATTTCATCAGGTAACCCTTCGGCAATTTTCTTGCCATAATCCAAAACCGTTATGATATCCGAAATCCCCATGACCACCCTCATCTGATGCTCGATAAGAACAATGGTAATACCCAGTTCATCCCGCAGATGTTCGATAAAATCCATCATACTCTGTGTTTCACTGGGATTCATACCCGCGGTCGGCTCATCAAGAAGGAGTAATTTCGGACGAGATGCCAGTGCTCTCGCGATTTCCAGCCTTCTTTGTTCACCATAGGGGAAATTCTTGGCAAGCAGGTCACCCTTTCCATCCATATTTATAAACTTGAGAAGCCGGCGCGCTTCGACAGCGGCTTCTTTCTCTTCCTTTATGGTTCCAGGAAGTTTAAGCACAATTCCAAAAAAACCGGACTTCAAATGACAGTGAATTCCAACCAGGATGTTTTCCATGGCCGTTAAATTGGGAAACAGACGAATATTCTGATATGTACGTGAAATTCCCCTGTGTACAATCCTGTCCGGTGTCAAACCTACGATGGATCTGTCGTCAAAGTCGACTCCTCCATCTTCGGGTTTATAAAACCCTGTGATACAGTTAAAAAGTGTGGTTTTACCTGCGCCATTGGGACCGATAACGCTGTGAATGCTGTTTTCCTCGACCACCAGATCAAGTGTATTTACAGCGACCAGCCCGCCAAACCGTTTTGTCATTCCTTGTGTTGTGAGAATACTCATCAAATCCTCCCCATTACCGGGCTAAGCAGCTGTTGCTGTTTGTGTTTCATCTGAACCATTTTCCTCACCGTGAAGTTCCATTTTATGACGGGCTTCCGGCCACAAACCTTCCGGTCTGAGCAGCATCATCCCCACGAGGACCGCACCATAAACCAGCATTCGATAATCGGCGAACTCCCTTAAAAGCTCAGGCAATCCCACAAGCGCGGCTGCACCCACGATAACTCCGGGGATACTTCCGATTCCACCGACAATGATTAAGCAGACAATATTAATCGAAATAAATACATTAAAACTGTGAGGGTATACCGAACCGATTTTACTGACCATGATTGCACCGCTTAGGGCTGAGAAACCCGCGCCGGTCGCAAACGCAAGCAGTTTGGTAGACACCAGGTTAATCCCCATGGCCTGGGCCACATCTTCATCTTCACGCATGGCCATCCAGGCTCTGCCAAGCCGTGAATCTCTCAAACGAACAGAAATAAAAACCACCAGGATACAACCGAGCAAAATCAGATAATAAATCTCCTGGGGAGTTGAAAGTTGCCACCCGAAAATGGCCGGGTTCGGTATTTTCGCAATCCCCTGGGCTCCTCCCAACCATGGCTTTAAGAAATCGGACAATACCAGGATACGAATAATTTCTCCAAATCCCAATGTTGCAATGGCCAGGTAGTCTCCCCTCATTTTAAGGACAGGAATACCCAAAAGTATTCCCGCGAAAATACCGCCCATAACCGCGAAGGGAAGGGCCTGCCAGAAAGTCAGGGTGAAAGCACCGATTGCAGGGGATGTCAATATTGCTGCAATATAGGCACCGATGGCATAAAAGGCCACGTATCCAAGGTCAAGCAAGCCCGCGTACCCCACAACAATATTCAAACCCAGTCCCAGGAGAATATAAAGTCCGACGATTGTGAGCACCTCACTTAAAAATAAACCAAGAATATGAGGTAAAAAAATCAGAAATATCGCCAATACGAAAAAAGAAGACATTTTGACCGATTTCTGTGTTCCGCTTTCAAGGGTATTGTACCTGGTTTTAATTCCTTCTCCCTTGAGCTGCCAGAACATATAAATGGCGCCGACAAATATCGGTATAAAGATCGTACCGGCGATGGTCAGGCCGTTTTGTGTAAACAGCCATTCCGAAACGACCTCCATGATCCCCCAGGATGAAAAAAGAGGTCTGATAAGGTCCTGTACGATTCCTACAGCAAGGATACTCGTTAAACAAACGATTATCACGCTTCTTATTAAACCAGGTAAAAAAAACAATAAGCCGGCAAATGCCCCGCATAAAATACCGGCAAGAAGAAGGATTAAAATACCACCCACTCCTTCAACTCCCGAGGTCAACAAGTTGTATAGAACAGGAGACGCGTTGACAAACATACTTCGTAAATTGATAATATTTCCGAGGATTACCAGCAGTGCCGGAAAAACAGCGGTCACCAGACCGGCAGTCAACGCATTCAAAAAAATGATATGCTTTTCAGGCCGGGTGGTACGTTTTGCGGCAATATACGGCAAAATAATACCGAACACCATGATAAATGCAATACCCATAGATAAGAAATCGGCAATAATATCACGCTTATTAAAAGATTCGACCATACCCACAAGCGAGATCGCAAGTACGCTGATACCGCCAATTGCACCTGTCTTTATCCCCTCTCTCCATAAAGATTGAGCTAGTGTCATACCCTTATGTTTCCTTTCAAAATTTAAGCTTTCTTTGCTGACAGACGTTCACCCATGATACCGGTGGGTCTGAAAATCAGCACCATCACCAGCATTGTAAATGCGATCGCGTCTTTCAGCTGATATGGAGCCACAATGCCCAGACCGTCCAGGAAAAGACTCGGACCCACAGATTCGATCAGACCGAGAAAAAGTCCACCCAGCATGGCCCCGGGAATATTACCGATACCGCCAAGAACCGCGGCAGTAAAGGCCTTCAAACCGGGAATAAAACCCATAAAAAAGTATACCTGTTTGTACATCAGGGCATACAGAACCCCTGCCGCTCCGGCAGCCATGCCGCCGATAACAAAGGTGGTGGAAATCATCCCGTCAACACTGATCCCCATTAAAGCGGCGGCTTCTTTATCTTCAGATACCGCCCGGATTGCCTTTCCAACGCGGGTAAGCATGATAAAACTGTAAAGTGCCACCATCAGAAGAACCGAGGCAATAATGACAACGACCTGAATTCTCAATATTCGTACACCGGCAACCATCCAGAAACCCGTAAGAATCTCCATATCCGGATAGGCCTGAATACCGGAGCCATAGAGTCCTAAAAATAAATATTGCAGAAAAAATGAAGCACCAATGGCCGTAATCAGCGGAATCAACCTTGGCGCACCCCGTAACGGCCGGTATGCTATTTTTTCCAGAAAATATGCAATCGTAGTCGAAACAGCCATGGAGGAAAGAAAAATAATCATGAGACCGATAATCGGATAATTATCGAGGAAATCAGATTGCCATAAGGCTATTGCTACGAAATATGCGGTAAAAGGTCCACTCATGAAAACCTCCCCATGAGCGAAATTAATCATCTTCAGAACACCGTATACCATGGTATATCCCGTTGCGATGAGAGCATAGATGCTTCCCTGCGCTAACCCGAATATTAAAAAATCCACCCAGTGGCGTCCTGTATAAAGACCGGCACGTAAAGTAGAAATCGATCCCCACAGTACCAGGCTAAGAAGTGTCAAACCGATCAGCCACATGACAATATCGGTGACATCAATTCTATCTTTCCATTTTTGAAACATATGCCCTCCACCCCTTGACGCTTGTGAACTAAATATCGCGTACTCGTTCAAGAGCAGGGTAAATAGTTAATTTTACTTTCAAAACTCTATATCAAAGCAATTGGTCTATCTTGATAAATAATAAAACCCGGCTTGATACAAAGAACCCGGTTTCAAATGAAACCGGGTTCTTAATCAGGCTATCTTAATTTTTCTTCCAGAAAGGTTTAGACGGCATTTCGCCTTTCTTGATGTCTTTCTTGCTAAGTTTATATACAGCGATGTGCGGATCCGCACAGTCACCAAATTTGTCGCAATTCAGAGTACCTGTTAAACCAACCAGGCCCTTGGTTGCATGCATTGCTGCATTGAGTTTATCACGATCAACGGTCAGACTTCCGTCTGATCCCTTTACCGCTACTTTGTCGATGGCTTTAAAAATCAAAATCGCTGCATCATAGGCCTGAGCATGGAAAGGAGCTTCAGGTTTTCCACCGTATTTCTTTTCAAATTTCTTGAGGAATTTCTTGTATCCTGGGCCGTAGGCGGAAAAGTCAGGGCTGGAATGATACATACCAACACTGGATGTGCCTGCAGCTTTCAAAAAGTCAGGTGAAAAGGAACCATCAGCGCTCATCAGGGCTACTTTTTCCAGGCCGGCAACTTCTTTTGCCGCACGGGTAATATGACCCGATTCCGCGATGAAAGTCGGATAATACAGCATCTCCGGTTTCTGTGTAGCGATCTTAGTCAGTACCGG
>JAUVGT010000307.1 GCA_030593645.1 Deltaproteobacteria bacterium | reverse complement strand
GTGCAATTTTTGTAATGATGAAGCGTACTTATCGTACGTTGAATCATTTCAAAATGCAGCACAACGCAGAAGTTGGACTTTTTACGAAACCGTCAATGAATGACCCGACAATATACACAACTGATATTGACTTCAATCCTTCCTTCTGGTATTCCACCGACAAAAAACAATGAAAGGATATTCATGAATTATGGAACGAACATTATCAATTATAAAACCCGACGGTGTCTCCCGCGGGATTATCGGTGAAGTCATCAAGAGACTTGAGAATAATGATATTTCAGTCAAGGCCATGAAAATGATCCACATGACACAACCACAGGCTGAAGGTTTTTACGCGGTTCATAAAGAAAGACCTTTTTTTGAAAGTCTGACAGCTTTTATGACATCCGGTCCGGTTGTCGTAATGGTCCTTGAAGGAGATAACGTCATTTCCCGGTATCGTGATTTAATGGGAGCGACAAATTTCAAGGAAGCGGCTGAGGGAACCATACGTCGGGATTTCGCGACCGACATTGAAAAAAACGTGGTTCACGGTTCAGATGCCCCGGAAACCGCTGCATTTGAAATCGGCTATTTCTTTAACAGCTTTGAAATCATTTCCTGATTATTCCGATGGTCAATCATATCAAGCTGGAAAACATCTCTATTGTTCTGCAGCGACCCCGTTTCCCGGAAAACATAGGGGCAGCGGCACGTGCGATGCGAAACATGGGGATCAGGCACCTGAAGGTTGCTAACCCGGAGAACTATGATAAGGCCAGGGTCCTTAAAATGGCAACACATGCTGCCTCGGATGTTGTGGAACAGATTAAGTTTTACGACACATTGAAAAGCGCCCTGGCCGGATTCAACTATATTATCGGTACAACAGCCCGTCTTGGCGGCCAGCGTCAGGCTGTCCGTTCACCTTTAACAACAGCTGAAAAATTGATATCAATTTCCCAGGAGAACTCTGTTGCCATTCTATTCGGCCCGGAAGATCGCGGGCTTTCAAACGAAGATATCAGACTCTGCCACACCCTTGTAAACATACCGACCGCCGATTTTTCTTCCCTGAACCTGGCCCAGGCCGTTATGGTAATGTGTTATTCGCTGTATACCGCGACTACGGATGCAAAACAGGAATTTGCTCCCCGTCTTGCAAACCGTCATGAACTTGATGGGATGTATGAACAGCTTAAAGATATCCTGGTCAGGATCAGTTATATAAACCCTGAAAATCCCGATTACTGGATGAACAAACTGCGGCTATTTTTCAACAGGCTCCACCTGAGAGCCAGGGAAGTATCGATTATCCGGGGGATTTGCAGGCAGATAGACTGGTATGGCAAAAAATGCCGCCAGGACGTGGCGAAAGGGAGGATAGACAAATGAAATTTGTTCGATTTGGAGAAAAAGGAAAAGAAAAACCAGGGCTCCTGAAAAACGGAAATATTGTGGATTTGAGAAGTATTTATCCTGAAATCCCGGATATAAACGAAACGTTCTTTAAAGAAGGCTGGATCGAAAAACTAAAGAGTGTCACCGAACCTGGAATTAAAATGAAAACACGGACAGGCGCCCCGGTTTCCAATCCTTCAAAAATTATCTGCCTTGGAAAAAACTACGAAGAACACGCCAAAGAAGGCGGTTTTGAAACACCCGGGTCACCGCTTCTTTTTAACAAAACACCCAACACGCTAAATGGTCCGTTTGATCACATTGTCCTGCCTCAAAGCAGCGGAAAAATCGACTGGGAAGTGGAACTGGCAATTATTATCGGCAAACAGGGCAAAAGAATAAAACAAAAGAACGCATTCGATTATATCGCAGGATACACCATAATGAACGATGTATCCGGAAGAGAAGCCCAATTTGCTGATTCTCAATGGTTCAGGGGAAAATCATTTGATACATTCGCCCCCATGGGACCCTGTATGGTTACAACTGATGAACTGGATGACATTCAAAACCTTGACGTGACCGCCCTGGTCAATGGCCAAATCATGCAGCAGGCCAATACAAGAGACATGATCTTTGATATTCCTTTTATTATTGAAAATATCAGCGAAGATATCACACTGATGCCGGGTGATGTCATATCAACAGGAACCCCTTCGGGTGTAGGAGTATTCCGTGATCCACCCATCGAATTAAAAGCGGACGATGTGGTGGAATGCCGGATTGAAAAAATCGGGTCGATTAAAAATAAGTGTGTTTGATTAATACTTTAAATCCGCATAATCCACCCAGCCGCCGGCTTCAACCAGGGCACGATCAAAATCGGAAATTGCAAACGGTATCTCTTCTGTTTTTCCATTAGCGGAAATCTTAAAAACATTCTTTTCAAGATCAGTTTCAAGCTCCGTGTCTTTCTGATCAATAACTGAAAACAGCCGGTCAATGACTTCCCTGGGGAGCTCTATCGCCATCATTCCGCAATTAAACATATTCTGCCTGAATATCCGCGCAAAGCTTTCCGCGATCACAAGATTTATCCCGTTAACTTCAAAAGCCCAGGGGGCATGCTCCCGGGATGAACCGCAACCAAAATTCGATCGTGTAATGACAACACTCTTTCCGGCAATATCCCGTTCCGCTAAGAAAGAATCAAGTTCAAGATCTTCCAGAAGATACGGTTTAAGCGCCTGTTTTGAGTTCTCTGTAAGATATTTGGCCGGGATGATTTCATCTGTATTGATGTCCGCCCGGTCAAGAAACAGTACTTTTCCATTGAATTTTTTCATTGTCTAACCTTGATAAAGATTTGAGTTTGTAATATAACCGGAAATCGCCGAAGCTGCGGCAGTCGCGGGACTCATGAGGTGTACCATCCCGCCCTTTCCCATCCTGCCGTTAAAATTCCGGTTTGTGGTTGAAGCGCATATCTCACCATCCGCGAGCACGCCATTGCTCATTCCCAGACACGCGCCGCATGTGGGATTGGTCACACAAAATCCCGCGTCCATGAAAATTTTTATATATCCCCTTTCAAGGGCTTCATTAAATATTTTTGGTGTCGCGGGTGAAACGATTCCGCGGACCCCACTGTTTATCTTTTGGTCCTGCAGCACTTCAGCCGCCGCCGCAAGATCATCAATCCGGCCGTTGGTGCATGAACCGATATATACCTGATCAATCTTTGTTTTTTCCATTTCTCGTACTGATCTGACATTCTCGGGTTTATATCCGTATGTCACTTGAGGTTCCAATGTGCCGATATTATGTTCAATTATTTTATCATAAACCGCATCCGGGTCCGGTTTGTAATGACTGAACTCAGCCATGGCAGCTTCCTTAGATGGGAATTCATCTTTAACAAATTCCCACAGATATTCGAGTGTGGTCATATCCGGTGTACAGATACCGCATGTGGCTCCGGCCTCTACCGCCATATTGCACAACGTCATCCTCGACTCCATATTCATCGATTCAACCGCATGACCTGAAAACTCAATCACACGGTTGGTTGCACCGTTGACGCCGATCCTCCCGATGATGGACAGGATAATATCCTTTGCATACACACCCTTCGGCAGACGGCCTGTGATATCAATTTTTATTGTCTTTGGATGACGGAACGCACATACGCCCTTTAAAATACCCACCTCAAGGTCAGTTGTTCCAACTCCCGCGGCAAATGCCCCGAATGCGCCATGCGTACATGTATGGGAGTCTCCCATGATCACGGTATACCCCGGCCTTACAAAACCTTTTTCCGGGAAAATCGCATGGCACACCCCGTTATGCCCAATATCGAAAAAGTCCCTGATTTTGTGCCGTCTCGCCCAGTCTCTCAGGATTTTACCCTGGATGGCTGTTTTTGAATCTTTGGCCGGTGTAACATGATCGATCACCGCCTTGATTTTTGAAGGATCATAGACCCTGTCTTTCCCCCTGGCTTCAAGGTCGTTAATCGCGATGGGTGTGGTGATCTCATGGCAGAAAACCGCGTCCAGCCGGATCACATGGATATCCCCGAACGGGTTATCAACCCGGTGAGAATCAAAAATCTTTTCAACAATTGTTCGTCCCATTATATCTCCAATTTCATCGATGGTTGTAAAACAACATATCCATCATTCCACTTTTATTAAAAACAGTCAAAACAAAGTGGCTTCAAAACCTTCGGTCAGTTTCAAGTTCAAGGCGGAGTAAAGATTTTAACCGGAGGAATATATTCATATTTCGAGGATTAAAATCTTTGCTCCAACGCCGAAATTGAAACTGAGGGGAGGTTTTGAAACCACTTTTAGTCCGTATCGGTCTTCAGCACGGACAAAAACGCGGCCTGGGGTATCATGACCTGGCCAACCATCTTCATCCGTTTCTTGCCCTTTTTCTGCTTTTCCAACAGTTTGCGCTTTCTTGTAATATCACCGCCGTAGCATTTGGCGGTTACATCCTTTCGTAATGCTGAAATCGTTTTCCTGGCAATAACGTTACCACCGATCGCACCCTGAATCGCTATTTTAAACATTTGTCTCGGGATTTCATCCCTTAATTTGTCACAGGCAAACCTGGCTCGTTCAACCGCACGATCCCTGTGGATTAATTGGGACAGAGCATCAACGCGTTCCATGTTAATCAGCATATCCAGTTTAACCAGATCTGTCTTTCGAAAATCGATCACTTCATAGTCAAAGGATCCATACCCCTGGGTGATTGATTTTAATTTGTCATAAAAATCAAAAATCACTTCCGCCAGGGGAAGTTCAAATATCATTTCCAAACGGTCATTCGTAAGATATTGATAATTTTTATTTATTCCACGCCTGTCAAGACAAAGCTTCATAATGGCTCCCATATATCTGTCAGGCGTCATGATGACAGCGCGAATAAATGGTTCCTTCGTCTTCGCAATACCGCTTGGGTCCGGATAAAGCGCCGGATTATCTATTGTTAATTCAGATCCGTCTTCCATTGTAATCCGGTACTGGACCGACGGAGCGGTGAGTATCAGTGAAAGATCGTATTCGCGTTCAAGCCTTTCCTGTATAACTTCAAGGTGAAGAAGTCCCAGGAATCCGCACCGAAACCCAAACCCCAACGCAACGGAGGTATCTTTTTCATATATCAGGGAAGCGTCATTTAATTTCAGTTTTTCAAGACCGACGGCCAATTCCTCATAACCGTCCGAGCCCACCGATTTTTCAGATGTAGCAAAGAAAGGCTTGGACTTTATCAAGCAGTTGAGAGATGCTGGTGCAAAAGAGGTGATTGTTCTACATGTCAATGACACAAGGGGTATAGACTTTGCGGCCTTGCCTGCTTCTAAGGATTACATGGAGATTGAAAGAGCTCTGGAAGAAATAATAACAGAAGAAATAGGTGCAATAGAGGACGAACTGAAGGGGGCGGGTTTTAAGGTCAAGGTGAGAGTTGAAAAGGGGATTCCATTCAGAGAAATATTGAGGGTGGAGGAGGAGGAGATCGCCGACCTCCGGGCGGCCATCGCCGAAGCGGTCGTTGCCCACGGCATCGAGGGCATCGTGACCGGCGCGGTGGGCTCCGTCTACCAGGCGACCCGCGTGCAGCGGGTCTGCTCGGACCTCGGACTCTGGTGCTTCAACCCCCTCTGGCAGCTGGACCAGCTAGCACTACTGGACCAGCTCATTGAAGGGGGATACCGGGTGATGGTCACCGGAGTTTTCGCCCCGCCCCTGGACGAGACCTGGCTTGGCCGGGTAATCGACCGGGATACCCGGGACGCGCTGGCAGCCCTCTGGGAGAGCCACGGCATCCATCCGGCGGGAGAGGGCGGTGAGATAGAGACCACCGTGCTGGACGCGCCCCTCTTCGGGGGGCGGATAGAGGTGAGGTCCTCGACCCCGGACTACCGTCGCGACTCGGGGGTGCTGCACATCGACGAGGCGGAGGTGGTGGACAGGTGATCCTCGTCGTCGACCTGTGCCAGCGCGATCTGAGCAGCTCCGAGTTCGTCGAGCCCATAAC
>JAUVGT010000221.1 GCA_030593645.1 Deltaproteobacteria bacterium | reverse complement strand
ACCACCGAGTTATCGATAAGGCTGTTGAATCCGCCGGTTAACCCGTTGGTCTGAATCAGAACAACAGTACCGGTGGGGAAATAACCATATGGAACCAAGTCGCCTGTCAGAGTGGCTGTATCGGCAATAATCGCGGGATAGAAACCGGCCCAGCCCTGTATGGTGGCTTGTGTCAAACCAGATAGATCGAGATCACCCCCCACTGTGGCGGTCCCTTCACCGGTTTTAAAAAACCGGGTGAAGCTGTAAATATCACCACCCACATGACTGGTTCCGACCAGTTCAAGGGTGTTATTACTTCCGGTTCCAACCCAGTTAAAGCTACCGCAAATGTCGCCGTATACCGTTCCTGAATTGATGATGGTATTGTTGCCGCCGCTGCTTCCCAGGCCGTCATTCCAACTGCCGCAAATGCCTCCGAATACTGTTCCTGAGTTGTAAATGGTGTTTCTGCCGCCCTGGCTGAAATTACCCCCATTCATACTTCCGAGAATATCCCCAGCAACTGTCCCCGAGTTGTTGATGGTGTTATTTCCACCGCTGCTGCTGTCACCTTCATTCCAGCTGCCAAAGATGTCTTCGACGACTATTCCCGAGTTATTGATGATATTCTTTCCACCAATGCTGTTATCACCTATATTATCACTGCCGCTGATCCACCAATCAACAAATCCGGAGTTATTTATGGTATTGCTGCCACCACTGCTGTTATCCCCCCGGTTTGAGCTGCCGATGATATCCTCGTATACCGCTCCGGTGTTATTAATCGTATTGTTGCCACCGCTGCTGCTTGTACCTTCATTCCAACTTCCGTAGATATATTCAAACACTGTCCCCGAGTTGTTGATGGTGTTGCTGCCACCGCTACTGCGTGTACCATCATTCCTGCTACCGAAGATATTATCATATACTGTCCCCGAGTTGTTGATGGTGTTGCTGCCGCCACTGCTGCCCGTACCTTCATTCCTGCTCGCATAGATATCATCGAATATTGTTCCCGAGTTGTTGATAATATTGCTGCCGCCACTGCTGCCCGCACCAACATTCCAGCTTCCGAAGATGTCATTGGTTACACTTCCCGAGTTGTTGATGGTGTTGCTACCACCAATGCTGTTGTCACCCTGGTTTGAACTGCCAACGATATCCTCGGAAACTGTTCCATAGTTATGAATCGTATTGCCGCCGCTGCCCTGACCCAGGTTTATGGTACCGTATATGAATCCGTTAACGGCCCCAAAGTTGAGGATGGTGTCACAACCAGGACCGCCATTGATATCATTGGTAACAGTGCCCACATTGGTGATGCTGTCATCACCGGTTAAACCGTTAATATAGGGCACCGTTCCGGGATTGGTAATCACATCATCCCAGGGGGTGCCGTCCTGAGCAAGTGATATAGTCACCGGTATTAAAATGGTGACAGCGGTCCATAAAAAAACCAAAAAAAAAGCCCTCACCATTCCGGCCGGGCTGTCGGATAAAACAGTTTCACATATTTTCATTTTTAAAAATTCTCAGATAACGAGATTCTAATATCACAAACTCCAAACCCAAATGAGATCTCACGATACGACAGACGATTCAGCGAGAAATTCGTTCTCTATTGATAATAAATAGTACCATGTGGAAGGATTCTTTACTTCTTATATACGCATATATTCTCTTTACAAATTACAACGAAATGAATTCCTTTCGTGTAGTTAAATAATTATGCCATAAAAGCAGAGGAAGTGTCAAATTTTTATGGTCACAAAAATTAAAATCCGGGTCAAAAAGACCCGCCGTAGACCTATCGACGGCGGGCACCCCTGCAAGGGGATTGCTTATAAAATTGCACCTCTAATCGTTTGATTCCACTTTAAAATGTATAACCGCTATCACAAATTCAACGTCATTCCGGCGGAGGCCGGAATCCAGTGATATCAACAAGTTCTCTGGATAGCGCTAAAGCTTCACTAGGTGCCCGGATCTCCGCTCCGCTGCGTCCGGAATGACGGAATGAGGAAAACTGACATATTTAGCTACTAAAAAATGATATTGTGACACAGCCTCCGCCGCCGGTATGACATACGGAGTGCTTTTGTTGTTTTTCAAAATATTCACCGATAATTACTGCTGCAATGACTTGTGAATAGACAGACAATCATGTATGTTTTAATGATGAAAAAATCTTCAAAAAACAGACTGACCCCCCGGCAGCAGGAACTATTTCAAGGCAGCAGCCTTTTTGATAAAATTGCACGGGCTGTCTGCCGCGCCGGAACGCTGCCGAGAAAGGAGCTCCATGAAGCATGGGAGACGGCAAAAAGAGTCCGGCGAAGATACAGGGGAGGCAGAATCTTAGATCTTGCCTGCGGTCACGGCCTATTGGCGCATATCATGCTCATACTTGATGACAGCTCAAAGACAGCCATTGCCGTGGACAAAGAAATCCCCTTAAACGTAAAAAAATTATCCGGGTCTTTGATTGAAACCTGGCCGAGACTGAAAAACAGAATCATTTACAAAAAAGTGCCTGTAAAAGAAGTCACCGTTCATCCCGGCGATATCGTGGTATCGGTTCATGCCTGCGGACGTTTAACCGATATAATTATCGATAAGGCCGTGGAAAAGCATGCCAGGGTAGCGGTTATGCCCTGCTGCCATGACTTAAAAAAATCTTCCACAAACGGCCTTGAAGGCTGGATGGATAAAACCCTTGCCGTGGATACGGTCAGGGCGGTAAGGCTTAAATCAAAAGGATACAGGATTGTGACCCAGAAAATCCCCACCGCTATCACGCCCAAAAACAGGCTGCTTATGGGAGAATATTTAGAAGACGAACAAGCCTGTATAAAACTCTGATCGATTCAGAAAATTTAAACATTATCCGGATTCAAAAATAAAAATGATAGTTGGGGCTTGACGAGAAGATGGTCGGTCATATTGTATAATTAGAGGCTTTTAAATCTCCATCAGGCCCAATTCCAATGCGGGAACAATTCACCAGCTGGAGGTTTAAAAATTACTTCTGACATATGCGTCTGGATTATAAAAATTTGAGATGATTATGATGAAATAAGGAGGCTATCATGAGCATAGAAAATATATTCAAAGCAGTAGAAGAAAAATTTGGTTTTCTACCGAACATAATCGAAGAATTGGGAAAGAGTCCCGCCGCTTTGCAAGTTTACCTTAAAGGGCAGGACATCATGGGTGAAGCAGCAACCCTGACACACCAGGAACAACAAATTGTTTGTCTGGCCGTTTCCACGGAAAATAAATGCAAATACTGCCAGGCCGCCCATCGAGCCGCCGGGATAGCCATGGGAACATCCAGTGAAGATGTGACCGCAATCCAGTCCGGAGGCACACCCCGGAACAGCCGCCTGTCGGGCCTGGTGATGGTCACACGGAGAATCATGGAAAAGAAAGGCTGGCTGAACGAAAGAGATTTAAACGAGCTGGAAGGATCCGGGATAGATCGCCAACAGGTATATGAAATTGTAGCCCTGATCGGGCTTAAAACCATTACCAACTATGTGAACCACCTTTCCCATATAAAAATTGATCCGCAATTTTCAGGGTAATCGAAATCGGATTAAATATAACGGATGGGTCGGGGGTTTTCAAGCAAAGCTTAAAGTTAGGCGGAATGAATAATCCGTTCTGGAATCGTACACTGTCTGAATGCATTAGGGATCGTTAAGAAAGAACAACTGCTGCCCGGCCCTGATTTAAATCGCTGTGACACCATAACTCCCTAACATATTGTTTAAAAAAGATATTTGTTCTTTCTTTTTCGAGACCTTCTGCTTGAGTTTGTACGATTCCAGAATGGATTATTCATGGGGCGGTTGCTTCATAGAGAAACGCCCCGACCCCTCAATTAATCATAAAACAAGAAAACATAGCCCCCCCCCGGGCTCACACGAATCTTTGAATCCCTGAAACCAAGCGGGAATTCGCATAGCTACTCCCTCGCAAGGGTGGCTTTGGAAGGCTACGCCTGTAAAAGTGGAGGGCAGCGCCAGTTGGCTGCTCCTCCACCTGATCAAAGGTTTTTAATCCACTTCCGAGAACTCCCCGAGAAATCTCATAAGATGTTCTTCTGCTTTGCCAAGATGTGTCTTTAAAATACTTTGGGCTTTATCAATATTCTTTTCTTTGTATGCATCCAGAATACCCCAGTGTTCTTCCCGGGAAGCTTCAGTGCCGGAAAGACGGTCAAGATAAATGACCAGGTATCTTCCCACATTATTATGCAGGGTTTGAATGGTATTGAGCAGCAGCCTCATATTTGAAGGTTTATACAGTATTTCATGGAACTCCCGGTTCAAATCACTCCAGGTACTTTTATCTTTTTCTCTGTCAATAATCTTTAAGACGCTCCGGGCACGAATCAACTCTGCTTCACGAATATTGGGAACCGCTTTTTCAACGGCTAAAGATTCCAGGGCCAGCCGCATGGAAAATATCTCCCTGACTTCAGCAGGTGAAAGCATTGAAACAACAGCACCGCGATTGGGCAGAAAAACTACCAGTCCTTCGGATTTCAACTGGACAAGTGCTTCACGCAAAGGAATCTTGCTGACATTCAGCTCTTTGGCGATCCGGTCCTGCCGCAAAGGTTGATTGGCTTTATATTTTCCTTTAAAAATCGCTATCCTGAGCGTTTGAGCAATGAACTCCGAGGTACTGCCGGTGAATTTCGACATATTTGATATTGAACTGTTCATAGACATTTTATCCCAAAGCTTTTGATATATTTTGCGATATCATTTGTTTTATCAGACGGGACCATACTCGAATCATATCCAATCCCCAGACCGTCATATTTAAAGATACCCAGTTCATGATAGGTCATCAGTTCTATACATGTAAGGTGTTCAAGCTGTTTAGCGATTTTCACAATACCTTTGATGTTCACGTCTGTGTCTGTCAAATTTTTGACAAGCGGTATTCTTAACGTTATGTTCTTTCCTGCTCTATCGACATCAATGATATTCTGAATTATTTTTCTGTTGGAAACACCGGTAAGATTTTTATGGATGCAATCATCAACATGCTTAATATCAATAGTGATATGATTCATTTTTTCAAGAGTCTTGGCGGCTTTGTCCATCGAAAAATAACCCGAGGTTTCAACAGATGTATGTATTCCCAAATATGCGCATTTTTTAACCAGGGTGCTTAATAAATCTATTTGAGAAAAAGGTTCCCCTCCTGAAAAGGTGATACCGCCGCCTGAAGTCTGGTAAAAAACAGAGTCTCTCTCCACAATCTTAAGGACATCGCCGCCACTTAAATCAAGGCCCGCAAGCTCGCGTGCCCCTTCCGGACAGGATTTGATGCAGCGGCCGCACAGGGCGCATTGATCCGAATCATATTTGATGTTTCCATCCTTCCTTATCACGGCTTTCTCAGGACAGACATCCACACAGGTGCCGCATGACGTACATCTGTTTTTAAAAATAAGAAGCTGCTTTTCAAAATCCCAGGATTCCGGGTTGCTGCACCACCGGCACCTTAAAGGACACCCTTTGAAAAAAACAGTTGTTCTAATGCCCGGGCCGTCATGAAGGCTCCATCTTTGAATATTCAAAAACATCTATTAATCTTAAAAAGTCCCCTGGGATCGGTTCTATTGACCCGTGTTAAATCACTGAATAGGATGTCCGCTCCATAATGGCATCCTGAACCTCTTTTGAAAGCGTCACGAACTTCGCACTGTAACCGGCCACCCTTACCAGGAGATGTCTATAATCATCAGGCACTTTCTGGGCTTCCAGAAGTGTCTCTTTATCAAAAACATTGAACTGGACATGGAAGGCATCCAGTTCCAGGTATCCCCTGATCAGGTAAGAAAGTTTAACCAGGTCGTCTCTGGTTTTTAATGCATCCGGAGAAAATTTGATATTCAGAAGTGTTCCGCCGGCATGTCTGTTGTGATTTATTTTGGCCGTTGACTTCATGACCGCAGTCGGGCTTGTAAGATCGGTTCCGGCATGGGGTGAGCACCCTTCGGTCAACGGATCTTCGGATTTTCTGCCGCATGGAGTCGCACCAACCGCCTTGCCTGCGGGAATATAATTGGAGATCCCCATGAACGCGGAGTTGAATTTGCTTCCATAAATATCTGTATATTTTTTAATTTCCTGATAATAAAAATTACTGATTTCTGTGGCCAGGACATCCACCTCATCATCATCATTCCCAAATTTCGGACAGTCAAGCGCCTGGTTTCTCAACTCTTCAAACCCGGCCCAGTTATTTTCCAGGGCCCTGCAAAGTGTTTTCAAGTCAGTTGTTTGACGATTAAATACCAATGATTTTATCGCCGCAAGAGAATTGACCGTATCTGCTATGCCGATCCCGGTTAGGACCGGTCCGACATGATACAGCGCACCGCCCTGTGTAACATCCCGCCCCTTTTCCATACAGCCCTGTGTAAAAGCAGAAAATAACGGTCTTGGCGCAAGTTCCGCCTGGGTCTTCTGCGCAATGTGAGTAGCGATCACCGCGTGTTTGATTAAATGCCGCAATTGTTTGAAATAATTTGTTTTTATTGTGTCAAATGAATCAAGTGTCTCTATCGCCCCGGTATCCAGTCCGTAAGTTTCACCCGTAACCCTGCTCTTTCCGCTATTCAGAACAAACTCCACCCCTGATGCCAGGTTGATGTTACAGGCCGATGTCCATTCACTGATTTTTCGGGAATGGGGAACCACACACCCGCAATTACTCCAGTCCTGGGCATCTTCCGGGGAAAGTCCGACCCCCGTAAGCATCTGGGTGCCGACCCGGTCGTTATGAATGGCCGGGAACCCCATTCCCTCTTTGACCAGGCTGCATACATTTAACAGAAATTCACCGGGACAGTCCGGATGGATTCGAACACTCAAATTGGGCTGATGGGTTCTGACCTGATTGGCGGCATTCAAACACATGTAGGTCAGATCATTGGTTCCGTCAATTCCATCACGGGTCTTACCGCCGACCGTAAGATTCTGGAAAGCACTGTATCCGGCAAAAAAACTTGCCGTATTTTTAGAAACAAACCATATCCACTCAGACAGTTTGATCCACAGGCATGAGATAAGCTCCTGGGCGCTGTCAGGATCAAGCGTTCCGTTTTCAATGTCTTTTTTGTAGAAGGGATACATGAATTGATCAAACCTTCCGATGTTCAGGGCAACGGCATTCTCAAACAACGAATTCCCAAGCTGCACAGACCAGACCATCTGGATGGCCTGCCGAAAATTTTCGGGTGGGTAGGCGGGAACCCGACGGCAGTTTCTGCCAATTGCAGCCAGTTCTTTTCTCCTTTGTTCGTTTTCTTCCTGACCGGCCATTTCATCTGCTTTCCGGGCATATCTTCGGTTCAGTTCAATCATACCCTGCCCGCATTCAATAACAGCAGAATAGAAATCCGCTTTTTCAATATCATGAGGTTGCGTCATATCAAGGGTTTTAATTTTTCCCCCGGCATCTTCGATGATCCCGTTAAACCCTTTCACAAAGAGTATATCCTGATAGTCCGGTGTGATTTCTCCAACAGCGCATCTCCATTTGGAATCATTATCCACAATCCCTGTATCCACCACAACTTTTGAAGTTTCTTCCGGAAGCCTCGCCAGGAATGCTTCTTCAATAGATCTGCCCTTCCAGTAGGGCAGAATCTCAGTCATCAGGAAATCCAGATCTTTTTGAGCGATTTGATAAGGATCCTGGGATCTTTCGCTGATGGTTTCGATTTCTTCCTCAATCCATTTCCAGGAAATGTCAGGGCTGACTCCTGCCGATCTCCTATATGTACCGGATGATCCCACAATGAGTTCAGCATCAAAGATATTGACCGGAATGGTGCTGCACACGTTTCGAAAGGCCCTGGCTTTTTTTAATACCGGTGTCGCCCCGATGTTCTCCTTATTTGAATCAGTGACGGCTCTTGCCCGCTGTATGCAGATATGGGGTTCTGCCCTGTTATAGTCTTCAAGGAGCTTTGCAATACGGTCATTTGCTTTATCTGTTGAAAGTTTGGCTTGACTCACGGCATCCTCCATGATTATTATGATTTTCAACAATAGTATAATCGTATACGATTTGTCAAACGGATCTTTCTGCCGCCAACAATTCTCGGTGAATTTAGAAAACGTTTATATACTTGCTTGTCAGCATATATTTACGATTATTTTTTCGTAAAATTTGGAGCAGCGTTATTCCGACGGGGGCCGAAGTCCAGATTTTTGTTTGGGGGACT
>JAUVGT010000141.1 GCA_030593645.1 Deltaproteobacteria bacterium | reverse complement strand
GTCCGAATTAGACGGTTTCGTAAAGAGTTCAAATTCAAGGCGTGCAATTTTTGTAATGATGAAGCGTACTTATCGTACGTTGAATCATTGCAAAATGAAGCACAACGCAGAAGTTGGACTTTTTACGAAACCGTCACTCTTGTTTCTCGAATTGATGTCAACACAATCAAATGAAGGAAAAAAGGGAGTATTATGAACAAACAAAAAATATTGATCCCGTATAATTTTACCAGTAAAGACAATCTGGCCCTGGACTTTGTTATCCGCACATTTATTAATCAGGAAGATGTTGAAATAACCCTTTTTAACGCTTACGTGCCGGCACCTGAAATTAATATGCGCAACAATCCGGTGATGGAAAAAATGTCCGGTAATCTGAGTTATCTAAGAAAAAAAGTTTATGAACTCGAAAACGCGCTCGAGGATGCAAAACAGAGTCTGGTGAGAAAGGGCTTTAATAGCAATAATATCCGATGTATTTTCGAACCAAAAGAAAAGGACATTGCTCAGGACATTATTAATTTAGTTCTAAAGGAAAAATTTGATGTGGTAGTCATTAACCGAAAACCCGGAAAAGTGACACGATTTTTTACCGGAAGTGTTTTTGATAAGGTTGTAACCGCATTAAATGGTGTGACGGTCTGCATTGTTACCTGATAGCCCTGTTTATGGATCAAGCAGCGTAAAACAATGATAAGACCATTTCGAATTAAAAATAGAACCTATTGGCATACCAGGGGAGGTTCCATGGCAAGCAACGATAAAATAGATATTGATATTTTCAAAATGATCATCCAAACCATTGCTCAATCGAAACGACTGGATGAGATGACCAACCAATTGGCCCAGCTTTTGGTCAGTGCATTGGAAATCAAAGGATCAACAATATTTGCTTTAAATCCTCAAACAGATGAACTCGAGGCTTTGACCAATTTCGGACTGAGTATCGATTATATCAACAAGGGACCGGTGATGAGCTATCAAAGCATCGGATGGTCTTCAAAAAGGAAACCGGTGGTCGTCAGTGATGTGACAAAGACTGATCTTCTCCAGTATCCTGAAGACGCCAAAAAAGAAGGAATCGGTGCAATTATTAATATCCCCATCATCTTTCACGAAAAAATAATCGGCGCGTTGAGGCTGTACCACCATGACACATGGGAAATATCAGATCGGGACATCGATTCTTTAAACGTAATTTCAGAAATTCTTGGCATGTCCTTAATGCATACCCGGGTTTTGAATGCATTGCAGATCATAAATGATACAATCAATGATGTGGATCCAATCTGGTTGAATCCTGATAAGCATGGATCTGGTTAGAAGTGGTTTAATTACATCCACTCAAACCCGATTTCGGTGTTGGAGTGAAGACATTGAGACCACTTATAGCTATTTCAATTGTACAGTTTAATATGGAAACTCAAAGGATATATGTTTAAGGAATCATTACAGATCGATTTCGAATTTATAGAAGATCTTGAAAAAATCGGTCCTTTTCAAACCGGAGCCTGTTTTCAATGCCGAAAGTGTTCCAATGGATGCCCTGTAACTTTTGCCATGGATCTTCATCCGAATGAAGTGATCCGGATGGTACTTCTGGGACAACGCGCAGCGGTATTAAGCTGCCGTACGATTTGGGTATGCGCGTCCTGCGAAACTTGCACAACACGCTGCCCGAATAATATAAAAATTGCGGAACTTATGGACTGTTTAAAGGAGATGTCCGTCAAAGAAGGTGTGCCATCTGCCATACCGGAAATTCTTACCCTGCATAAAACATTCCTGAGCAGCATTAATCGATATGGGCGAGTATTTGAAGGAGGGCTGCTGCCGGAATATTTCATTCGAAGCAAACAATTAATCAGCAAATTAATGACAGGAAGCTGGCGTGGTGACTTAACACTTGGTATAAAACTTTTAATTAAAGGCCGAGTTTCTCTTTTTCCCAAAATGATAAAGGGAAGGTCTGAAGTTCGAAAAATTCTCTCTAATTCCAAAAAATCGAAAATCAAATCATGAAAACTGCCTATTTCCCAGGCTGTTCACTTGAAGGAACAGCCCGATTGGATTATTCAAAATCGATGCTCGGTGTATGCAAACTCCTGGAAATCGATGTAGAAGAAGTGCCGGATTGGAACTGCTGCGGTGCCACTGCCGCGCATTGTCTTGACCACCAGGCAAGTATCGATCTGGCCGGGCGTAATCTTAAAATTGCCGGTCAAATGTCGCAGGAAGACATGCTGGTTCCCTGCCCCATGTGCTATAATCGATTAAAAACAGCCGCTCAAGTACTTAAGGGAGACCATAAGGATCGTTATCAAACGGAATTGGATTCCTCATTTCCGGCAATCTGGGATCTTGCCAATTTCTTTGCCCGGGATGATATCCTTGAAAAGGTGAAAGCAAGAATTAAAAGACCACTCAGCGATTTGAAGGTTGTCAGTTATTATGGATGCATGGCCAGCCGGCCGCCAGAAATGACAGGATCTTCTGATTATGAAAATCCTCAAAGTATCGATAAGGTGATCAGCGCCCTTGGAGGAACAACGATTAACTGGCCCTATAAAACAGACTGCTGCGGGGCAAGCCTGATACTTTCTCAGCCGGACATCGTGTTCCAACTGGTTAATAAACTCTATGAAATGGCCCGAAGGGTCGGGGCGGAAGCGATTGTTGTATCCTGTCAGATGTGCCAGGCCAATCTGGATATGTACCAGTGCAAAATAGAAGCTGAGTGGGGGCAGCAATATTCTTTACCGGTGTATTATTTTACAGAGTTAATCGCGCTGGCATGTGAATTACCTGAGGTTGGGAAATGGCTTACAAAGCATATTTCAAATCCTTTCCCGCTCTTAGAGGAACTCGCGTTGTATCCGTATAAAATAGAGGACCCAAGGGGTCGAGGGGTCAAGGGAAAAAACGGGGAAAACATGAACACCGAATTCCGATGATCTATTAACCACGTACCACACGAAATAAAAAAATTAAAAGAGAATAATAAATCCACATGGAAAAGACAGCTTCAATCACAGTAATCGGCGGCGGGATATCCGGCATCCAGTCAGCCCTGGACATGGCCAACTCCGGCTTTAGGGTATACCTGGTTGAAGAGAAACCCCATGTCGGCGGAATCATGTCTCAACTCGACAAAACTTTTCCAACCAATGACTGTTCTTCCTGCATGATGGGCCCTAAACTTGTTGAACTTGCCAACCATCGCAATATTGAAATAATGGCGTATACCGATGTCCTTGATATAGAAGGATCGGTTGGAAATTTTGATATTACACTTAAACGCAAAAGTCGTGCTGTGGATCCCGACAAATGCGTGGGATGCGGGATTTGTGCTGATAAATGCCCCGTAAAAATTACAAATAAATTCAATCTGGGAATAAACCAGCGCAAGGCCATTTATGTCAGCTACCCCCAGGCGGTTCCCCTCATCTATACGATCGACAAACTTCACTGCAGATATTTTACCAAAGGAAAATGTAAAATATGTGAAAAACTCTGTAAAAATAAAGCCATAGAATTCGATCAGGAAGATGAAATCATTAAACTGAAAACAGGCGCGATCATTCTGGGCGGCGGACTACAGCCTTTTGACGCTCGAAAAAAAATGGAATACGGTTATGGAATCTGGCCCAATATCGTCACAAGCCTCGAATATGAAAGAATTCTCTCGGCGGCAGGTCCTTTTCAGGGACACATCCAGCGGACTTCCGACAACGTAAAACCCAGGCGTATCGCCTGGATACAATGTGTCGGCTCGCGGGATACCTCCATCGGCCGGGAATATTGCTCCTATGTCTGCTGCATGTATGCAACAAAGCAGGCCATGATAACCAGGGAGCATGAGCCGGACATCGATACGACTATTTTTTATATTGATATCCGGGCCCAGGGTAAAGGTTTTGACCGGTTTTACGAGCGAGCAAAAACTGAAAACGGTGTTCAATATATCCGTTCAATGATATCCAGGGTGATTCCCAATCCGGAAGATGATTCACTGCTCATTCAATATATCACAACCGAACATCTTATTCGTGAAGAGATTTTTGACATGGTTGTGCTATCCGTTGGTCTTTGCCCCAATTCTTCGGCTACAAAGCTGGCCAAACACATTGGCCTTAAAACGGATTCACACGGTTTCTGTGTGACCGACCCTATGGACATTACCGACACTTCAAAACCGGGGATATTCGTATGCGGCGGGTTCCAGGGCCCCAAAGATATTCCGGATTCAGTTCAGCAGGGAAGCAGCGCCGCCGCCCGGGCTACAGCCTTACTGGCTGATGTAAGAGGGAACCTGGTTACACCCCCGTCCATTCCAGAAGAGCGGGACGTGATCAACGAATCGCCCCGGATCGGTGTGTTTGTGTGCCACTGTGGAATTAATATCGCCGGTGTGGTTGATGTTGAAAGCGTTGCCGATTATGCGAGTTCCATGCCTGACGTTGCATTCGCAACCCATTGTATGTTCGCGTGTTCCACTGATCAGCAGCAGGATATCATTCATCAAATCAAAGAGCACAAGCTAAATCGGGTGGTGGTGGCATCATGTACGCCAAGAACCCATGAACCTTTATTTCGTGAGACCCTTCGTGATGCCGGTTTAAATCCGTACTTGTTCGAACTTGCAAATATCCGTGAGCATGATTCCTGGGTCCATCAGGCAATACCGGAATTTGCAACTGAAAAAGCAAAAGATATTGTTAGAATGTCTGTATCCCGCGCCCGGCTGCTGCAGCCCTTATATGAAACAACGCATTCAGTGGTTCAAAGCGCCCTTGTTATCGGCGGAGGGCTGGCCGGATTGACCGCGGCCCATTCAGTTGCAGAGCAGGGTTTCCCTGCCTTTTTGGTGGAAAATAATCTTGAACTGGGAGGTAACGCGCGCACACTTTTTTACACTGAAGACGGAGCAGAACCGGTTTTATATTTGAAGGAACTTATTTTAAAAGTCGAAGAACATCCCCTGATCACCGTGCTAAAAGAAGCCGAGGTTACGAATTCCACAGGAAGCTGCGGGGATTTCTTAACGACAGTATCGGTTCATGGAGAAACACGGGAAATCTCACATGGTGTCACATTTGTGGCGACCGGCGGTGATGAATATAAACCCACAGAATATCAATATGGGAGTTATCCACAGGTTGTAACTCAAAAAGAATTTGAATCCATGCTGGTGTCAAAACCTGATGACGTCAAAAAACTTAAAGATGTGGTTATGATTCAGTGCGTGGGTTCACGGGAGCCGGAACAGCAGTACTGCAGCAGGGTATGCTGCACCGCGGCGGTTAAAAACAGCTTAAAATTAAAATCAATCAATTCGAAAACAAATGTCAGTGTACTGTACCGTGACATGCGAACCTTCGGATTTAAGGAAAACTATTATTTAAAAGCCAGGCAAAAGGGTGTCCGATTCTTCGCGTTTGATCGGGATCATAAACCTGAAATCGAATTAATAAATGATCAACTGAAAGTGATTGTTCTCGATTTTCAACTGCAGGTCCCCATCGATATTTCTGCTGATCTGGTTGTTTTAAGTGCCGCCATTCGTCCAAGTGTTTCGGGCAAGACCCTTGCTGAAGTGATGCGGCTCCCCCTGGATGAAGACGGATTTTTTCTTGAAGCGCACCTTAAACTCAGACCCCTTGATTTTTCCACACCGGGCGTTTATTTATGCGGTCTGGCACAGGGACCCAAATTTTCCAACGAATCAATTGCCCAGGCCAGGGGTGCAGTTTCACGGGCACTGTCCGTACTTTCAAAAAAAGAAATGACTTCAGAAGCAGTTATAACTCATGTGGATTCCCTGATTTGCAGGGCTTGTGGAGAATGTGAAAAAACCTGCGGGTTCAAAGCAATAAAAGTTGAAGGAATAAAAGATGGTAAAAAACTAGCCAGTGTGACAGCTTCCCAATGCACAGGATGCGGAGCCTGCAATGTGGCATGCCCAACGGGAGCCGCCCGTTTGGCCCATTTTAAGGATGAACAGGTATGCGCCATCATTGAATCGATTTTCTGAAACACTGATGGCAGTGGAACAGGCATCAATTTGATGACTCTCTATAGGTGGTTTCAAAACCCCTCAAATCCTCCAATATTAATAAGTATATTAATTTTATCATAAAGGGGCGACGAACCGTATGTTCGTATCCCGTTCGGGACCGAGGGATTAAAAAATTAAACAATTTTTCACGTAATTTAGGAATAAAATGAACATGGACAACATACATCTTATCCGGTTAAATCAAGATAAATATGCAATCAGGACAAATGATATTAAGGATATTAAAAAAACAGGAACGATACATTCTTTAACTTTCAATAGCAGAGACATACAAATATATTCAACACTGATAGATGATAAATTTTTTTATTTTTTTGATCTTGCAATGTATTTTAAATATCAGTCAAATTGTACCAATAATGAAGGTAACATCTTTATCATATCAAAAAAAGATGAGATAAATGGCTTTATAGTCAATAATGAAAATCTAAACACAATTTCACCTGACAATATTATGTCGCTTCCCGAATATTTAAAATCTGATATAATCGATTCTTGTGCCATAGTGAGCAATGAACCTATACCGATTATAAATATTAATAATATTCATAATAATTTAAAACAGTGCAATTATAAATTGCCGTCACTACACTATTTTCTTGATAAAAAAAAGCAAATACAAATCAATTCAGTTCAAAACTTCATTATATATAAAATAAATAAACATTATTTTTGTATTCCTGAAAATGACATCGCTGATATTCAATTGATTCCGGATCATATATCACAACTACCATTTTTTCCTGACTTCATAAATGGAATAGCATTTATGAAAAATAAACTGATTACAATAATTAAACTTCATGTTTTTCCCGGTGATTTTTCTAAAAATAATAACACTCTTTTTACTTTAACAATAGGAAGACAAATCTTTGGATTCCGGGTTGATTCCTATAAGAAAAGTATTTATTCACAAAATGCTAAAATTTTTAAACTGCCATTACTTGTTCGATCAAAATGGATTAATTATGTTATTATAAAAAAGGATAAAATTTATCCCGTTTTAGATATATATCATCTACTAAATAATACAAAGGGGAAAATAGAAAAAAAGAATTTTTCAGAACAATATAAACCAAAATCGAAATTTCCTGATTCTTTTCTTAAAAAGGATATTGAAATTTTAGAATTTGAAATTTTTGGAGTCCAATATGGTATACCAAAAGAAGAAGTAATCAAACATTTCGTTTCTTTACCATATCAAGAAATTCCCAATAATAATCAAATTATTATTGGGATCTCAGTTTATAAGAATGAGATATTACCTGTACTTGATATAACAAAATTTTTAGGGATTAGATCAGATATGAAATCAAACTGGCAGATGATTTTAGTAAAAAATGGAAACTTTAAAGCTTTAATTATTGTAGAAAAAATTTTGGGCTGGAAAAAAATTGCACTGGAAAATGAAAGGCATTTACCTTTTGAACAAAAATATCCGTTTGTGTATGGATGTCATATTGATAATATAGTGAAATTGATTTTAAATATTGAAGCCATTGCTATTTATCATAAAGAATTTGATTATGAAAAATATATTCAAGTATCACCGAAAAAACTTGATAGTTATAAAAAAAAGATATTAGAAACAGAAAAAATAAAACCGTCAGGAATTAAAAAAGAATTTTTAAAGGTTAAAAGTAAATCAATAATAGTTGAAGAAGGATTACAAAAAATTAATGACGAATCACCGGAAGTTAAAGAAAGCAGCACACCGAAAATAGAAGACCAATCGCCAGACTTTAAAAAAAAACAGCCGGGAGTGAAAGAAGGCAGACTCCCGGGAATTAAAGACGAATCGCCGGGAGTTAATGTAACCAGCACACCGAAAATAGAAGATGAATCGCCGGGTTTTGAAGAAAAATCCCCGGAAGTTAATGAAGGCAGTCCTCCGGGAATTAAAGATGAATCGCCAGGTATTAAAATAAACGCCCTGAGAACAAAAGAAAAATCATTGGAGAGCAAAAATAAACCACAAAAAAATAATATAAAAACGACAAAAAAAGATAAACCCAGTCATTTAACCAGGAAAAATAAGTATGCCATAATACTATTGTTATTCATTATCGGTCTTACTCTTTCGTTAATTTATAAAAATCTTACACAAATAACTATTAAGAAAGAAAATAGAGATGAAGTCATTTCTCAAAAGAAAACAACTGATGAGATATTTTCAAAAAATGAATCTGCCGATAAAACAACCATTACGAAGCTGACTACTGATGAAAAAACGGCTCATAAAGTTTCTTCCGATAAAATAGTTACCAAAAAGCAAATTAATAATATAAAATCTTCTAAAAAGAAGACTACAATTATTGTAACTTCTGAAATAGAAAATGAAATAATTCATTTAACAGATGATAAAAAAATCACCTTTAAAAATATTTTATTTCCACCGGATTCCTCAGAGTTACCCATGGGTGAAAAAGAAACACTAAACCAGATTAAAAAAATAATGATAAAGTATAAAAATAATGATATCCGTCTCGCAGGGCACACAGCATTACATGGGACCAAACTGGGGAGGAAGATATTATCCGGTGAGAGAGCCAGAAACACCGGACAATATCTTATATCAATTGGAGCATGCAGAGAAAAACAAATAACATATAAGAGTATGGGGGCAACTATACCGATAGCTGATAATAATACACCGGAAGGCAAAAAAAGAAATAGAAGAGTAGAAATAACGATTTTTAAATAAAACATTCTAAAGATGAACCGGTACGGTTCTGTGAAACAGAACACGATGTACATCCGTATTGGTTTTTTTCTTCAAGCTTATTTTTTTGATAACCCATTTTACAGTATAGACTGCTGTCAGGCAGAATATTATGATAATGGCGATAAGCCAGACTAAGGGCCCGCGCAAAAATAAGTTCAAATTTTATGCATCCCGGATTCAGGCCATCTTTGCCCGATCCTCGGCTCCAAAATCCTCGGAATAGCTTGTGTTGCCTCAGATCGAACAAATCTGACCTGACTCCGAGCGCCTGAAATGTAAACTTATTTTTACGCGAACCCTAAAACCCCGCCTGAACTTCTTCAGGCGGGGTTTTAGTTCGGGTGTATTCATTCGGGGTTGAGAAAAAATTTGAGTGATCCCGGATTAATACAGAATTATAGTAAAGGTACTTCTTGTCAAACAATTAAATACTCGGTACACTGCGATTTATCAAAGGGATTACCCTTTCTAATCACGATATTTGATTACATAGACATCGCCACTCCCGGTACCGGGAAATGCTGATGTTGCAACCGCAAAGTAATCGTATGAGGGAGGGGTAATTTTAACAAAACCACTCCCTGTAATTTGAGAAGAATGTCCAAATTGTTGTTCCCAATGCTCGTTGCCATAGTGATTACGTTTCGATAAATACGTGTAATATTGAATTGAAGGACTGGAATCAATATCTACCCTGCCGGCAACAATAAAATTACTATATTGTATTTTTTCAATAGACATTAATTCTTCATTAAGGTTCGGATCCCCCCATTTTTTGTCTGTTTGATTACCACCATCGTCATTGATTGTCATAAACCAATAATCGGAATTATTTGGTGTCTGGCCATATTTGCCAACTATTGTTGTATCGCCATTAGAAGGGCCTGTGGTAATGGAATACCCGACATCATTATAATCGCCTCCAAAATATTTTTCATCTGTTAAAGAAAAAAAACCTGCTGAAAGATCAAATTTAGTCCATAGAAGCTGTAGCTTCTTATCCTCGCCATTCGTTGTGGCACTTCCGCATACATACAAATAGCTGTATTTTTTACACAAAGAATATCCAGTACTCTTATCTGTTTGTGAACCATTATGGATATATTCTTCAGCAAGATTTAAGTTACGATAAAGACGCAGGAGACACATTTCACCCTCATTCGTTTGACCGGTTATAGCAAAGCTATTATACGAATACGGTATAATATCATAGCCCACCTTGAATTTACTGTCAGAGTCGCCTCTTACTTTTCCAACGCACGGATTTTCACGAACCTTCAGAAAATCATTGGTCCTCAGTTTATAGGTCACCGCGAATAAGTCCCATTGGCCCATGTTTTGTATTTTGCCGGTAACCACAACGTATGTACCGTGATAATCGGTATATCTCATTACCGAGTAGGCAAAACAATTCTGGTTATTATTGGGGCCCCTGTAGGTCGTTGTATATCCTTGGGTTCCATTGCGGCCTATTCTCGAAATATATGCTGAGTATTGTCCTGGGCCAGACTTTTGATACCCTACGGTAACATAATCACTGTGTTCATAAGAATTTACCCTGCAAATGTCATAAGCTGTTTCTGTTTTACTGGTCGTACCGAAATATTTAACCCATTCGTCACGTGCACTGGCCGTTTGAGCATCTGCCATACAAACAATACACCATAGTCCAAAACATAGCGTAAAACGTTTCATCAGTCACCTCCATCAGTGAGTTAAGATTAATAATACTGTCCAGAATCATACTTTTTTCATTTTATTAAATGACATACGTGAAAAGTATTTAAAATACTCTAACGCTAAAACATGATCCTGACTATTTGAAAAACAGACTAAAACCGTATCATTGATAAAACAAAAAAACCTGTAGCGTTTCATAAATGTTTTTAACCGAAAACTGGGAATAGTGAATGTCATAAACCATGGATTGTGTCGTCCGTAGCGACACATTGATACTATCAATTTTCATTTTTTTAAATTGACGGTTTCGTAAAAAGTCCAACTTCTGCGTTGTGCTGCATTTCGCAATCATTCAACGCCCCGGTTAAATAAAAAGTACAGATTTAACAGGGCAAGCACGACAAGTACGCTTCATGAGTACGAAATTTGCACGCCTTGAATTTGAACTTTTTACGAAACCGTCTCATTCGGATTTTTTACGAGACCATCAAAATTAGGTAATAAAAAATTCTACCGGCTTAACGGTCACTTTATTCGGGTTC
>JAUVGT010000031.1 GCA_030593645.1 Deltaproteobacteria bacterium | reverse complement strand
AAAAGTCCGAATGAGACGGTTTCGTAAAAAGTTCAAATTCAAGGCGTGCAAATTTCGTAATCATGAAGCGTACTTATAGTACGTTGAATGATTGCGAAATGCAGCACAACGCAGAAGTTGGACTTTTTACGAAACCGTCATCATTAGTTTACGAAAAAAAGTTTTCCATTCGATAATAGCTGATCATTTATCCAGCAGATTGACACGGCTGCATATGTTAATATATATATAAACTGAAAAAAACAATATCATACCTTGAAGCTGGAGATCTATTTAATTGATGAACATGTCATAATTTTAGATCGATTACAGGGAAAAACTATGCCCGGCAACTCTACTAATGATAAATCCAAGGCTCGAATTAGAACTCTGGAGATAGAAAATAATCGGTTAAAAACCGAACTTCAGGAGAGCAGGGAACAGTATAATAGTCTGTTTATGAATAACCATACTGTAATGCTCCTGATCGAACCGGATACAGGGAAAATTATCGAAGCAAATCCAGCGGCTTACGCATTCTACAGATATGAAAAGCTGGCAGGAATGATGTTTACAGGGATCAGCACATTGCAAAGATCCCATGTATTTCAGGAAATGGAACAGGCGATTAACGGTTTGCGAAATCGTTATATTTGTCGACATAGACTGGCGGATCAGGAAATACGTGATGTGGAAATATACAGTGTGCCGGTAAAGGTGCGAGGCAGAAAACTATTGTATTATATCATCAGTGATATTACCAAAAACCAGAAGGCTGATGATGAACTGAAACGAACATCAGAACAATTGTCTATGCTTTTGGAATCATTGCCGATTGTTCCTTTCACCTGTAAGGCCGGTGAACATTACGGGATTACATATGTCAGCTCGGGGATTGAGGAAATCACCGGGTACGCCCCTGATCACTTCATCGTGGATTCAAGCTTCTGGGAAGAGCATATCCATGCGGATGACAGGCAGCAGGTATTTGCAAAGCTTCCTGAACTTTTTGAACATGAGAAATTTCAAATGGAATATCGGTTCATGATTTCAAATGGGAAATACAAATGGTTCAGTGATACAAGGCGTCTTGTCAGAGACTCAGGAGGCGAAATCAGCCGCATTGCCGGAACATGGCAGGATATCACGGAAGAGAAAAAACTTCGAATAGAATCTGAATACCGCATGCAGCAGGTCATTCAAGCCGATAAACTCGCGTCCCTGGGTGAAGTGGTGGCCGGTGTTGCCCATGAAATCAACAATCCCAACAGTTTTATTACTTATAACATTCCGCTTCTGGAGGAAACATGGCTGATGTTTGAACCGATTATTTCAGAGTACGCGGCTTCGCATCCGGATTGGCGACGTTCTGGATTAACCATCGAAGAACTCTGCCAGGACATGAGGGAAATAATTCCGGCAATCCGGACAGGATCTGACCGCATCAATAAAGTTGTTCACAACCTGAAAGACTTTGCCCGGATGGATGAAAGCTCTCAGAAAAATCCGGTTAATATTAATAGTGTGATCGAAAAAACAATGATGATCGTCGGGGCACAGGTTAGAAAATCGGTGGGCACACTTCACATGGAACTGGCTTCAGATCTTCCTGAAATAAATGCTCACCCGCAGAAACTGGAGCAGGTGATAGCGAACCTTGTGATGAATGCTGTTAAGTCGATTCCAGACAGAGACAAAGGCATGCTGACCATTACCAGCAGATATATCGACCGGATTCGATCGATTCTAATCGAAGTAGAGGATAACGGTATAGGGATTAAGTCGAGTGAACTTGAGAGAATCTTTGAACCATTTTATACCACCCGGCGTGAAACAGGCGGAACCGGCCTGGGTCTTTCAGTATCATATGGTCTGATCAAGGAACATAACGGGGTTATCGGTGTGTTATCAAGGCCGAATCTGGGTTCACGGTTTATCGTGTTTCTTCCGATCGGAGAAAAAAATAACCTTGATCTTAGGCCTTCAATTCTGTGTGTTGATGATGATGAGCAGGTTTTAAATATGCTCAACACATATTTTGTTTCTGTCAAAAACATGTCCTTCGATTCTTTGAATAGTCCGGAAAATGTGATTTCCTATCTTGCAAATCATCCTGAAGTAGATATTGTGCTGTCAGATATCGTAATGCCCAAGATGAGCGGATGGGAACTGATAAAAAAGATTAAAAAAAAGTACCCGTTATTGACGATATTTCTTTTTTCCGGTTTTCCTGAAGCAATAAAACAGAAACCCCCATCAGTTCCTGGTCCTGATTATTTAATGGAGAAGCCGCTGGAATTGAAAATGCTGTTTGAAACCATCAAAAGTACCAGCAGGCAGAGACTATGAGAATTCTTATTGTCGATGATGAAGAGGTAGCCCTGACATCAGTCAGACGTCTATTAAGACGACACGGTTTATCTGATGTGGAAATATGCTCTGACGGCAGGAAAGCCATAGAATGGATCAAGGAGGAGGAATTTGATATTATTCTTCTTGACTTGTTGATGCCGGGGATCGATGGAATTCAGGTGCTGGAGGCTGCCAAACCTTACAGGCCGAATACCGAATTTATCATTATTACCGCGGTTGAAGATACAACCACTGCATTTAAAACCCTTCGGCTTGGGGCATATGATTATCTGGTTAAACCGGTCGAAAACGAGAGATTGTTTTTATCACTGGAACGGGCATATGAAAAAAAAGGTTTATCCGCAGGGCTGGCCGGTACGGGAAGTGGTTCAGGGGTCGTAAAGGATATCGGTTATTTCTCAAAGATCGTTACTCAATCACCCAGGATAAAGGAGCTGCTAAACTATGCCGCGATTATGGCACGAAGTGGGAATTCCATTTTGATAACGGGAGAATCCGGTACAGGAAAAGAGCTTCTTGCCCAGGGGATTCATCAGATTGATTCATCTAAGAATGGCCCTTTCATCGCTGTAAATGTATCATCCGTCCCGGAGACTCTTTTTGAGAGTCAGTTTTTCGGTCATCTGAAAGGGGCGTTTACCGGCGCGGAAAGGAATCATTCCGGATTTTTTGAGCAGGCAAATGGAGGTACCCTCTTTCTGGATGAAATAGGCGAACTTCCGGTTAGCCGGCAGGTAAAACTTCTCCGGGCACTTGAGGAAAAAACCGTAATCCGCATTGGCGATACAAGACCGATATCCAGTGATGTTCGCATTCTGTCCGCGACCAATGATGATCTGGACAAAGCGTGTCAGGAAGGAAGGTTCAGACTTGACTTACTGTACCGTCTAAAAGCCGCGCACATCCATTTACCGCCTTTGCGGGAAAGGGATGGAGATATTCCCCTGCTTGCGAATTGTTTTTTAAAGAGGGCCGCCCTGCGGTATAAAAAAGCGGTAACAAAAATAAGTGTGGAAGCATTGGAGGTATTGATTCGGAAAAAATATCTCGGAAATATCAGGGAATTGGCGCAACTTATTGAAAATGCTGTTCTCCTTTCCACTTCCGCTGTCATATTGCCAGAGCACCTCGGAGCGGAGGTGATTCACACGCCAATATTTGCACGCACACTATGTACTCTCAGGGAAAATAATTTTGCGCATATGGCATATGTACTTAAGCACACCATGGGGGATCGTAAACAGGCAGCGGAAATACTTGGTGTTACAGTCCGGCAGGTACAAAGGAAAATAAACCAAATGAAAGAAATTCCTCGATGGTTTGATATCATGAAGGATTTATTGAAGCGGTTTTAAAATCCCCCTCGGGTTCAATTTCGGTATTGGAGCAATCCGCATCCAGCGGGCTCGAAATATTTAGTCTATTCCTACTGTTTTCAGACTTTAAAGTCGTCACTGAGCGACAAAAAGGTCGCAGTCATTTTATCCTGCCCTTTGATTACCTGCTCGATTTGGTTATCAAGAAATATCGGTTCAATTCATTTTTAACACGTCATTTTGGTCGTGCCTGTTTGATTAATAAATCAGAATTTTTGATCAGAATTATCAATTAAAACATATTCTTAGTATTATTGTTTTCCTTGACGTTTTGCCGGTATGGTTATTGCTATATCTACAGGTAATAAAACCGACTGTAGAAAACAGATCTGAATATATTGAAACGATTGGAAAATAAACTGATAGCATGATTGAAGATATCAGGCGGATATTGATTGCTGATGATGAAGAAGAATCTGTAAAGACCATTGCGCGGCACTTACGGCGTGAAGGTTTTATACTGGCTTCAGCTGGTAACGGCAAGTTGGCCCGGAACAAGATTCTCGAAGCAATAGAGCAGAAAGCGCCATATGATTTGATTATTACAGACCTTATTATGCCGAACATGGGCGCTGTTAAGCTACTTCGCTGGTTAAATGAAACATGTCCTGAAGTATCGGTTATTATTGTATCGGGGTTCGGTGATTTTGATCTCGTTCAAACACTGATTCGGCCGGAAAAAGATGGTTATGCTCAAAAACCATTAACGCCGGGTACAATGATGGGTTTAATTGAAGATCTTAACAGCATGCGCAGATACCAGTCGATACGCTCAATAAAAAAGCACATGAATGCGATAAAAATGCCGATCAGCCAGGTCAAATAGGCTTGGGAATCCATATCCAAAGAGGTTCGCCATGAAAAAAATAGTGATTACAACAGACCGGGCAGAAGGCGTTAATGATCTGCTGGTTAGCCTGAATCGGCTTTTCCCGGATTGTGAAATTCTGATTATGCCGACTCAATCCAATGGCCTGGATAACGGCGAAGGCGATACCGACCTGGCTGCTTCAGACAACTGTGCCTAATTAACGGTTAGATGGAGGTGAGAAGCATGAGACTTGAAGAACAATTAATAAATATAAGGCAGATTGCTGATCGCAGGATTTACAAAAGATTGAAAGTTAAAAAGTTTGCTTTTGCTTTGCTTAGAACAAAACCGGCGAATCCGATCGTGATAAAGAATAAGAGTATGGGGGAAATAGGCTTCGCAGTTTACAGATCCAATCCCTCCCAACTTGGCCAGATCAGGGATATCAGCATGGACGGGCTATCATTTCGATATATCGATAACCGTGAGGATACTGATGATTCATCAACATTAGATATACTACTGGCAGACAGCGGTTTCCATATGGAGAATATTTTATTTAATACAATATCCGATTTAAAAATAGCGGGTGAAGTTCCATTCAACACAATCCAGATGAGACAAAAGGGAATACAATTTAAGAACCTGTCAAGCAGGCAGAGAAACCAGCTTGAAGAGTTTATCCTGTGTTTTACAACCGGCGAGGTTGAATTCAGATCATTTACAATGTAAGGGCACGCGCAAAAATAACTTTACATTTTAAGGGGCGAATCATCCCATTCGGCTGCGTTACAAAAGCTCGAAATATGCTTGATATTTCTGCGTTTTTGCGCCTTGCCGACTGGACGCCTCGATCCTTAAAATTTGTGAATTTATTTTTACGCGAACCCTAAGGGCGAACCATTAGGGTGGTTTAACCCGATAGAAATGGCTTCAAAGGTTATCAAGGTATCTTCCTTTTGTAGATCGATCAAGCCTGTTCATTTCTCTAAGTATTCGTCTTGTTTGTTTACTAACATATCTTGAAGGCCGATTCGCTTTCAATCTTAAAGGGTTCGGGAGCGTTGCTGCCAGCAGGGCGCATTGCCACCGACGGAGCTTTGAGGGATTTCTTTTAAAAAATTTTTTTCCTGCTGCCTTAACACCGAATATACCATCTCCAAACTGGGCCACGTTAAGGTATATTTCAAGAATTCTTCTTTTGGACCAGAGCAGTTCAATCAGAACCGTATAATAGGCTTCAAGCCCTTTTCTTAAAAAACTCTTACCCGGCCACAGGAAGAGGTTTTTAGCGACCTGCTGGGAGATCGTGCTTGCACCTCGAAAACGGGTTCCCTTTTTGCGATCCAGCCAGGCTTCCGCAATTGATTCAGTATCAAAGCCACTATGAAATGGAAACTTCTGGTCTTCAGAAGCAACCACGGCAAGAGGAGCATGTCTTGAAATATTTTTCCATTCAACCCACTGGTAATCTGTTTTATATTTATCTTTATCATTCCACCAGGCACTGGTACTGCATTGAACCATGTAGGAGCTGAATGGAGGGTCTATCCAGCGCAGGAATAATACCATAAGAAAGGTGATCAGAAAAAAAGAGATGACGGCCCACTGTATTGTCCTGATAAAAAGTTTAAAATATTTTTTATATTTTTGAAAGGATTCGTTCATATTATCCATAAATATCACCTGGAGCAGTTAAAACATGACAGTAATATTCAAATTACTAGTAGAAGCCATAATATTATCAAAGTAAGTTTTTTATGTTTTGGTTCAAACCATACAGCATGCCTAAAAAGGGTGTGTTTTGTCAATGGATTTAAGAAAAATGTGGTATAAAACCATATTTTTGATACATTTTCCGGGCTGGGGAAGAAGTGATATATTTAAGGAATTTTTTAGTGTTTCCGGGGGTAGGATGCACGGATGGGTGAGCATAAAAGTGAATGTATGTGTAATCTTTTTCAGATACAACTTTTTGACGGTTTCGTAAAAAGTCCAACTTCTGCGTTGTGTTGCATTTTGCAATGATTCAACTCCCCTGTTAAATAAAAAGACAGATTTAACAGGTCGGGTCCGATAAGTACGCTTCATCATTACAAAAAATGCACGCCTTGAATTTGAACTCTTTACGAAATCGTCTAATTCGGACTTTTTACGAGACCATCACTTTTTAATAACATAACATTTTCTCTCTCCCCCTCATTTATTGTATCCTTGTGATACCTTTTACGCTGGCAATGGTTTCAAGATCTGATTCGGCAATTTCATTTTTATACAGTTCGATAACCTCCGGTGTACCGAACTGTTCGGCTACCCACAGATACAAAAGGGCTTTTTGTTTGCCAAGTTTTTTGTATGTCAGGTATGCCTGAACATATCCGTCAGCCAGATTCTTTCTGTCCTGCTGACTTAAACGTTCGGATGTTCCTTCCAGATCAGGGGCCGTTATTGTTATGCCTTCTTCAAGTACGTCCGGGTCCTGAATTTTTTCGAGGTTTACACGGTATATATATGGCCAGAAATAGGGTTCAGAATACTTTAACGTGGATACGATCCAGAGGGAGTCGCCAGGCTGGATGGTGTGTTCCGTTCCAGGCAGGGCAGCACGGTTTCCTTCATCCGCCTCATTTTCAACAGCCGGCTGTTGCGCCACCTGGTTTGAAGTTTCCGGAGGGGTATCATCGGTTTGCTGTGTTTCTTCCTGATATTCGGATTCCGGGGTGTTCTGGGTAACAGCAGGAGTTGAGGTTTCTGTGTGATCGGTTTTTGCTATTTCAGCTCCGGTTTTATCGGCAGGTTTAAGATAGAAATAGCCCGCAATCAGAATAAGCAGCAGAATGATCACAATGACCGGCACCCATATCATAGATCGATGTTTTCTTCCATATTGAGTGGGCTGGTCCTGCCCGGCTTTTGTTTCTGGTTCGGGTATAGTATTTGATTCGGGCTTCGGTTCAGGTTTAATTTCCTGTTCCTCGGTTTTTATAACTGGTTTGGGTTTGGGGTCCGGATTCAGCTCAGGATCAGGTGCTGGTTCAGGCGTTACTTCCGGTGTGATCACAGCTGTGGGTTCAGGCCTGGTTTCAATCTTCGGTTCGGGATCCGCTGTCGGAACAACTGCGGTTAGAGCATCTTCATCATCAAGGATAACGGGCTTGAGGCCTTCATGGTCACGGTTGATAAACCGCCGTAAATTAGCCACAGGTTTAAAGTGTACCCTATTTTGTGCAGGGATTTCTATGGGTTCACCGGTTTGTGGGTTTCTACCGGGCCTTGCTTTATGCCATTTCAGATTGAATATTCCGAGTCCTGCGATACTTACACGACCGTCACGCAGCAGGCCCTCTTCGATCAGGATTGTGGCCTCTTTTAGCAGGTCATGAATCTGGTTTTTCGGTGTCCCTGTATCCTCGGCTATTTGTTCAATAAGTGTCGAAAAGGTCATTTTATTATTCATGATCGATCCTCTTATCAATGGTGTGTCGTTTGAGGGCGGAACTGGAATGGAATGAAACCACGCGTTTCGGAGGCAGGATTACAAATTTTTTATAATGGGGGTTATACGATTTTCTTTGCTGGCGAACATGGGTCTCAAATGTCCCGAGCCTGGGGATAGTCAATTTAAGGTCCCGGTCAAGTACGTGTTTGATTTTTTCCGTACTATGGCCCAGCAAATTTCGTATTTCGCGCTGTGTCTTTCCAAGTCTCTCGGCTAAACGTTTGATCAATTCAAGATTGTTCATAAGCGGCTCCCCGGTGTAAACGATTTGCAGGATTAAATTGGAATGGCTGCGGTTATGATTTTTTCGTAAGGGTTCGCGCAAAAATGGCCTAACTCCGGGATGCATAAAATGTGAAGTTATTTTTGCGCGAACCCTAAGTCTGCTGTCTGACGCATTAAATGTTTTTATCTATAGTTAATACTCCTTTGATCGAGGGTTGATCATAAAAAAACGATGGCGATACCGACCCCGAATTCCGATTGTTTCGAATCCCCTATCTACTCCGCTGTTTCCGGCTGCGGTTTTGGAGCCAGGGATTTAACACCCATTGTATTGATCAGCCGGTTAATATCGGTTGTCTTTAGGTTCATGCCGCCTTCCGAGATTGGCAAAAGTATGATTTTTTTACCCTGTATGGCTTCCGCTATCTTCAGTTTTACCAGTGTCTCGCCGCCGGCACCGGCCAGTGCGGCGTTCATCTCCCGGATGCCTTTTGCCTGGGCAATACCTTCCGCTCTGATGGCTTCGGAAATCAGCTGCTGCTGCTCATAGTAGACATCGGCTTCGATTTTGGCTTTCAAATATTCACCATCCGCGTGGGCGATCATTTTGTTTATTTCGCCTTTTGCTTCTTCAAGTTTTCGCTTGTATTCTTCTTCGGTGGCCCGTTGTGCTGATTTGAATTTTTGGGCGAGTTGGTCGGCGATTTTTTTATCCTCAATGGCTTTTTCATATTCCTTGTTAAAGCTATAATCCTGCGTACGAACTTTTTCCACAATTATATGCATGGGTCCTAAAATTTCCTGGAGTTTTTCCTTGGCACGCTGTGATTGTTCTTCGCGTTTATCAGCGACATAAAATTCTTCGGTAGTGAGTTCTCCGAAAATATCTCGGGCTTTACTTCGGGCAATTGTGCGTACAATTTTTTCCCGGAGTGTATCATCGTCTATTGCTACATCCTGTATAATCTTCCAGGCCATTTTAGGATTTATTTTATACGAAATGATTACATCAAGGCTGATATCATTACCATCTATGGTTTTAAAAAGAAGGTCATCTCTGGATTTGCGATCACCTGTTTCCGGATTGGATACCATAACAAGATTCTGACGCTTTGTATCAAGTGTGTGCCAGTCGTTTATAATAGGAAGGATATGGTAATATATTCTTCCCGGCGGATAGTAAGTTTCCTGGACACCTTTTTTGCCCCATAGCGCAATTTTTTTTGTCCTAACACCAACGTCAGTCTTTCCAGTTGAAGGTACAATGCATCCACTAATAAATATGGGTATTAATACTGCTATCAGCACATAATATAGATGTTTTTTCATGGTGTACCTCCTTTTTGTACATCAAACAATCGCAGGGTATTGTCCAGGTCAAGCGGATTAACACCATTCGGTCCGTCACTCGGGAGTATAATTACATCAAGCCCCTTATACACTTCGGCCATTTTAAGTCCTACCATTCTTGTCGCTCCGATCCCTTCAAGCGCTTGATTTTTTAAGCGTACCTTTTCTGCTTCGGCTAACTGTATCAGAAGATCAGCTTCGGCTTTCTTTTTTCTTGCGTACTGATTTCTCTCCGCTGTTTTTAGTGTTACATAAGCCTTTCCTTTTTCAAATTCAACAGAAACAGCGGCTTTTCCTTCCTCTGTTATTTTTTTGACAGTTGCTTCTTCGGTGGCAGATTTTGCTTCCGCTTGATTCTTAAAAACAAGCTGATCTTTTAATTTCTTTTCTTCGATATTTTTTTGTATCTCTTCACTGTAATTAAAATAACGGACAAGAACATGCTTTACCTCGATACCGTGTATTGAAAGCTGCGCGTTCAAAATATTTTTCGCTTCTTCTGCTTTTTGAACCCTCAGTGGGCTGTTAAAAAATTCTTCTGTTGTTAGAACACCCAATGTGTCTCTTAATATATCTGCAGTATCCGGAATGATACCATCTTTTTCGTAACCCTTTTCGGCACCAAAGGTGACAAACACCTTATAAGGATCTTTTATCTGATAGAGTATAGAAATATCCACATCTACATAAAATCCGTCATTTGTACGGATATGAGCAGCTCCAATCATATGCGCGGATTTTGCCGCCTGCTGAGGATGATTGGTCAATTCTAAAACCTGGATGTCTTTTGGCAATCGGTGCAATACCCAGAAACTATATGGGAGAACAATATGATATCCTGCGGAATAAGGTTTTTCTTGAATACCGAGTTTAAAACCAAATCCTATCTTTTTTTCCATGATTCCAAACTCATTCGGCCTCACATACTCCAGCATAAAAAATGAAGACACAAGCCCGGCGATTCCTATAAATATCAGGAAATAAAAAAGTTTTTTAAGACATGATCCTCTTTTGGACGGATCGGAATCCGGTTCGGAAGCCGGATGGTCATTATCTGTCATGGCATCTGTCATAATCCAAATTCTCCTGTTTAAATGGCATCCATGTTTTTATTGCGATGAATTTAATGGGATAATGGGGATAAAAGATATTCCCCGGTTTGCCGCAGAAGATTCTCTGGTGTTCAAGCCTGCTATAGGCGGGGTCTTATCTAAACATTATCCCGGGTTCAATTTTTGATTTACATTGATCTTTGAGTGATAGCGTGGTGAAAATTATGGTAAACTGCTTTTTTCACCGGATTTTGCATTTGAGTATGTACCAAAGTTACCTTTGAGTCAAACCAAAAACAAAGAAAAATGAATAAAATTGGAATGATGATGGGTCTTTTTAGTATTTCTTGTCTTCAAATTTTCGTGTTTTCGTGGTAAACAATTTGGTTGGGTTCTTAAGAAAAAAAAGATATTAATGTGATACTCAATCGCTGATTGGAAAATAGTTTGAAAAAAAGCATTAACATATCGGTTCGTTCACTTGTGGAATACGCGCTCCGTTCAGGTGATCTATCGCTTGAATTTCGGGGTGCGGCACGTGCTCTTGAAGGCCTCCGTGCGCACCAGAGAATTCAGAAAAAAAGGCCTGATCATTATGTTCCGGAAGTCACGGTTTCATACCAGGTTGAAGTTAATGAATTTATATTGAGCGTTAACGGGCGGATTGATGGTGTTTTTGAATGTTCTGAAGCTGAAAATGATGGTTTTCCTGTGATTGAAGAGATCAAAACCACAAACAGGAATCCGGAATGGTTTGAAAAAAATGAAAACCCTGTTCACTGGGGGCAGCTGAAATGTTACGCTTTATTTTACGCGGTTCAGTATGATTTGGAAAAGATAGATACCCGGCTGACCTATTTCCAGATTGAAACATCTGAAACCAGGGAGTTCAATAAAAGATTTGATACAGATGATCTGCGGATATTTTTTGAAAAACTGGCAAATCAGTATATTGGATGGGTCCGGGGGATCACGAAATGGGAAGAGCAGCGGGATCAATCCATTAACCGGCTTGGATTTCCATTTGCAGAATACAGAGACGGACAGCGGGACATGGCGGTGAGTGTATACCGGACAATACGGGACCAGGGGCAGTTAATTGCACAGGCAGCCACAGGCATCGGGAAAACCATGGCGGTACTTTTTCCGGCGGTAAAGGCCATGGCCGAGGCACATCATTCAAAAATATTCTATCTGACCGCTAGGACTACCGGTAAAAACGTCTGTGAAAAAGCACTTGATGAATTGAGAGCGAATGGACTCAGATTGAAATCGATTACACTAACCGCAAAAGACAGGGTCTGTTTCAGCAGCGGCAGCGCGTGTACCGGTGAAGACTGTACGTATGCAAAAGGTTATTATGATCGCGTAACCGAAGCCATTCAGTCTATTTTCAAAACAGACGCGTTTGATCGGGAAACTGTTGAAGAATGTGCCCGTGAAAATCATGTGTGCCCCTTTGAATTTTCGCTTGAACTTTCACTGTGGTCCGATTGTGTTATATGTGATTATAATTATGCGTTCGATCCAAGGGTATATCTGAGGAGATTTTTTTCTGATGAAGATGGGAAGTATACATTTTTAATTGATGAGGCTCATAACCTTGTTGACCGGTCAAGGGAGATGTTTTCAGCAGCGATCAGGAAACAGCCGTTTCTTGATTTAAGACGGACTGTCAGGGATGACCTGCCCCAGATATACAAAAGCATGGGAAAGATCAACTCATGGCTGATCAAAGCCAGAAAAAAATGTGAAGAGGCGGGAAATGTACTTGTTGAAACGAACGGACCCGATTCTCTTTACCAGCTTCTGTGGTTTTTTCTGAAAACCACTGAGCGCTGGCTTTCAAAAGGGATAAAAACAGAGTTCCGGGACGTTTTACTTGATCTTTATTTTTCAGTTGCCTGGTTTATGAAAGTGGGCGAGGGATATGATCAGTCTTACGCAACATGTTATGAAACGGTTAAAAAGGATCTGGGTATAAAATTATTTTGTATCGATCCTTCGAGCCAGCTGAAGGAAGCCCTGAAAAGATCAGTATCAGCTATTTTTTTTTCCGCGACCATGACACCGGCAGACTATTTTAAAAATGTACTGGGTTGTGATGAACAGGCAAAAAATTTAATACTTCCATCACCCTTTCCGGTTGAAAATCTTTCTGTTTTTATCGCTGACAGGATATCTACATATTATAAACAGCGAAACAGAACTGCACCTGATGTCGTAAAAGCAATCATATCTTTAGTGGGTAAAAAAAAAGGCAACTATCTTATTTTTTTCCCTTCATATCAATACCTGCTTATCATCCTCGAATTATTTCAAGATGGCATACTGGATATGGAAACTATTTGTCAAACCCCGGGAATGAGTGAGCATGAAAGGGATGCGTTTTTAAAAAGGTTTGATGAAGATAACTCTGGAACCTTAGTTGGTTTCGTGGTCATGGGCGGTGTATTTGGTGAAGGGATTGATTTAACCGGGGAACGACTGAGTGGGGCGGTTATTGTCGGTGTTGGTCTTCCCGGGATTTGCCTGGAAAGAGAACTGATCCGGAAATTTTTTGCCGAAGTATACCATGCCGGTTTTGAATACGCTTACCTTTATCCCGGTATTAACCGGGTACTGCAGGCCGCAGGGAGGGTAATCCGTTCGGAAAATGATAGAGGTGTTGTGCTGCTGATCGATCAGAGATTTGCAACTCGAAACTACCGGGGTCTGCTTCCCAGTGAGTGGCAGCTTTCGTGGTTGCGCCAGGAGAACCAACTCAGCCTTGATTTGAAAAAGTTCTGGAATACAAAGACAGTTCCCCTGGTATTTTAAGAACAGGCTTTCCTTGACTCAAGGGAGAAAAAATAGGATACTGAAACTGCTTTTAATAATTTTTAAGATTCAAGTGATTATCAAATAAATCTAAAACATTACGATGCATCGATCATCAATCCATAACACTTAAATCAATCATATATACTTTCACAAAGGAGACCGGGGATGAAAACAATAACGATTGAAAACGATGTCCTGAAAATGGTTGTTGCTGCAATGGGAAGAGCAGAGATGTTCACTTCACTCAGCGAAAAATCATTGAGTCAGATTGCGGGCCGGGCTGTTCTGAACCAGTATGAACCCCAGGAAACGATAGTCAAGGAAAAGGAGCCGTCAGACGCGTTTTATATGCTGATAAACGGACAGGTCTCAGTACTTCATTATCACCGGTCAAGTGACGGACTTATAGAACTGGGACAGCTTAAACCCTATACAGTTATCGGTGAAATTGGCCTCCTGCTTAATGAGCCCAGAACAGCCACTATCCAGGCAACAGAGAAGACCCTGATGCTCAAGTTTGACAGTGCACTTTTTAATTATATGTTTGAGAATATTCCCGCTTTCGGGCCGATAATATCCAAGAACCTGGCAACCAGGGTACAGAAACTTTCCTCAAATATACCGCTTCCGATGTATGATAAAGAGGCGGATCGACCTGATCCGGAAGTTTTAAAAATGATTCCCATTGAATTTTCTATCCGGCATCGTGTGCTGCCGCTTCAGACAGATGGTAATGTGATCCGGATTGGATTTGTAAATTCCCCGAATTCAAAAGTGATCAGCGCTGTCCAAAGATTTCTTCCAAGTATGGAACTGCAGATGGTACAGATCGATAATGATTTTTTTGATGAAGTGCTTGGATCAAAATCCGGTGTGGAAGAATGGGCCTCTTCCGGGGATGAATCAGCGGAAGTTGAACCTGAAGTAAGAGGATCCGCGATGCCGAAACTTGATTCGCTGCTTAAGAGAGCCGTTGCGGAAGGGGCGTCGGATGTTCATCTGTCAGCAGGTCACGTACCGCACTGGCGCATTGACGGTGAGATAAAGGCCATTGAAGACGCTAAGATAATTGAACCGGACGAGGTGTTTGAATTGATCAAACCGGCCATGGATGAGAATAGACAAAAAGAGTTTCTGAACACTAATGATATTGATTTTGTGTATCCCCTCCATGGAACAGGCCGGTTCCGTGTTAATCTTTTCCGTGATGACAGGGGGATCAGCGGGGTTTTCAGATTCATCCCTTCAAAAATACTCACCTTTGAGCAATTGGGGCTGCCTCCCATATTAAAAAAACTGTGTTCACATCCAAAGGGGCTGGTTCTGATCACCGGGCCGACCGGTTCAGGTAAGTCCACCACACTTGCCGCAATGATTAATTATATTAATACAAACCGGAGTGCTCATATCGTTACAATGGAAGACCCGATCGAGTTTTCCCATACAAGTCAAAAATCCCTCATCAACCAGCGTGAGATCGGGAGCCATACACATTCGTTCTCAACTGCTCTCAGGGCGGCTTTAAGGGAAGACCCGGATATTGTTTTGGTCGGTGAAATGCGTGATGTGGAAACAACTAATCTTGCCATTGAAACAGCCAATACGGGTCACCTGGTATTCGCTACCATGCATACAAATACCGCGATCAGTACCATGGATCGTATCATCGATTCATTCCCTCCGGAGCAGCAGTCCAGGATACGGGTGGGTTTGTGTGAATCACTTAAAGGTGTGGTCGCACAGGTGTTGTGCAAGTGTATCGGCGGCGGCCGAACCGCGGCGATAGAAGTCCTAGTGGTCAATACTCCGATAGCCAACCTGGTTCGTGAAGAAAAAATGAACCAGATATTATCCAGCATGCAGACCGGAAAAGCACATGGTCATATGATATTTGATGAGGAGCTGGCAAAGCTGGTCATCAGGAAAAAAATTACACGCGAAGAGGCTCTAAGCAAAGTGGATGACAAGGAAAAGCTTACCAAGAGTATTGAGGAAATGATTCGCAAACGGCAGGAGAAAATTACTGCTGATTTAGATAAATAAAAACAGCAAGGGCGGCACCCATTAGATCACGGTGAATCCGCCCTTTTTATTCGATTTCGTATAAACACGGCTGGTTTATTGACATTCTGCGGGAATCAATTTGAATTCCCGCAGACGATCGATCTGTAATTATTCTTTTTGCTCCATTTCTGGTTTCAGTCGCTGCAATTCCCTGTGTCTTTCGATACGATTTTTTTGGGCCAGGTCGTTGCATTTTTTATAAAATAGTTTGATATCTCCATTGTTTTTCTCCAAAATCATCAGAAGCGCGGGTACAAAATCATAATACACAGCAACAGTAACGAGTTTTGCATTATTTAACTGGTTACTGAACCAGTCGTCATAACCGGCATAACCACCCCAGTCTTTTTTTATCAGTTCATATTCCTTCTTTAACTCTTTGAAAATGAGTCTCTTTTTAAGTCTTTTGTGATCAAGTTCAAGCTCCTTTTGATATAAGGTATCCAGCTTTTGTCTGTATTTTATGATAAGCTGAATGAATTCTTTATGGCGTTTATTTGATTTTATATAGTAATCATAATCATTTTTTTTGTTTATTGAAATCATCCAGCGTCTAAGCCCTTCCTGTTCAACCGCGGTTGCAAAACTTTCATTAAAGGTTGAGTCGCCTTTAACATATATGAGCTGATGGGAAAGTTCATGAAATATAAGGGCGGCGATCCCGGCTTCACTCCTGTCAATTACGGTACTGAAAACAGAATCATCGAACCAGCCAAGTGTTGAATACGCGGATACACCACCCACATAGACATCAAATCCTTCGTTTACTAATTCATTGGCATATTTATTAGCATCCGATTCAGAAAAATAACCCCGATACGCGGATTTTCCGATAAACGGGTAATTCCAGGTTTTAGGTTCCAGTGAAAATTCCGGCGCTGCATAAACAGCCCACACAGCGTAAGGCCGTTTGAGATCCGTATAGGTTAGATAATTGTCTTCAACCGGTAGAAAAAGTCTCTTCTTTGCGAAATCTCTGATTTTCAATACCTGCCTGAGGCGGGTTTTAAGTGTGTCAGGTGTCTTTGGATCGGCAATTACTCTATCGATTGGCTGGCGGCTGTTCATAATCTTTATCTGTCCCGTAATGGCCTGGCCATAGTAATTTAATGTTTCACAACCTGAAAAAAGTATGGCAAATGTGAGGCAGATAAGAAATTGTATAAAAACAGATAATTTTTTCATATCTTTTTTTAGCATGAATGAATATGAATGACTATGGAAAACCTACAATTATTTGTAATTATGATAAATGGTTTCTAAACCTCTCCCAAGTCTTAATTTTAATGTTGGGGCTAACCCGGCGTCGTACTCGGAATATTTTATATGCACAGCTATATAAAACGAATATTCACCCATTTTCTTAAAGGGTCTTGACTAATAGTGCTGTTTTGTATTATTTTTTAATATACGATATCCATGTTACGAAACCAACTCCAACTTGCTCTATTCTGCACCATGCACCAGCTCCAGATTGCTTTAGTCCGTTTGGCAGAGGATTAAATAAAATTATCACCAAAACCAAAGGAGGACTATATGGCCGTAAAAATCTTAATCAGGCGACGTGTTCCGGAAAGCATAGCCAAAAATCTAATTCCACTTTTCAGAGAATTGAGGGCACTTGCAACCAATCAGGATGGTTATATATCCGGTGAAACCCTGCGGAGCCTCGATGATCCGGAAGAATTTCTTGTGATAAGTACTTGGAATTCCTCTGAGGATTGGAAAAACTGGGTGAAAAGTAAGGGGAGAGATGAGATCCAGATAAAAATTGATTCCCTTCTTGGTGGAAAAACGGACTACAAGATTTACCACTACGGATTCAAAGAGTAATAAAAAAGCAGATAATCAGGATTAAAACATTGAATCAGAGGTGTTATTTGTCGAATAAACAGACAAATAACTCAATTCATAACTGCGTGATATGCTCGGGGTCGATCTTTTTACCCCTGAACAAATAAAAATGTTCTCAAGTTTTTTCTTTTCTCTGTCGATATATCAATTTAGCATCTTGTTTTTCTTCTTAAATGTAACCGATATATTAAAGAAATATAAAAAATTTCACAAGCATCAGATTCAGATTGTACTATATATGCGGTCATTTTTCAAAGGCAGCAGAAAGGATGAATATGGGTCAAGTAAAATGGGAAAACGTAAAAGAAATTAACAACTCCAAAGATAAAATTGATCGACTGTTCTTTGAGGCGTTCCTGAAATCGGAACAGCATTATAATTCAGTAACGTTGTGCGGCTGGAAGCCGATAGATGAAGTTTATCAAAATAAAGATACAGGCGGCAGTGGATGGGAATCGATCAATGGTTTTGGTTTGAAAGCGGGTCTAAGTACTCATGAGACGGAACCGACAGTTAAGATTTTTGAAACATCCATATCAACGGTGATAGAGCTGGATCTGCCCGAGTTAATAAAGGAAAGTATCCGTATTGATGTCCGGGATCAAATATTGATGCTTAGCGGCCATCAACGTTCGTCCACTGAAAAGTTAAATGGTGAATTTTCCATCAGAAATGATTATTATAAAACATTCCAAAAATATATTACATTGCCGGGAACTATAAAACCCGGTCAGATTTCCGCAAAATTCAACTCAGACGGCATAAAAATTATCATCAAAAAAACCGATCATTAATGTCAAGATAGATCCTGATATAATGGTATTCAGTTGTGATAAGGCTTCATGGTGTAAGAATATAACCGGTCAATACTGACGGTCTCGTAAAAAGTCCAACTTCTGCGTTATGCTGCATTTTGCAATCATTCAACGTACGATAAGTACGCTTCATTATTACAAAATTTGCATGCCTTGAATTTGAACTTTTTACGAAACCGTCTAATTCGGACTTTTTACGAGACTGTCAATACTATCAGTCCGTACTTAATTTTAAAAATATATGATGATAATGTCCATTTTTTACTTTCATTTTTTAATGGTTTTGTGGTAATCTATATATAAATACCAGATCACCATTTTCGCTTTCGTACTGACTCTGAAAAATCCTATCCCCGTTTGAGATCAAAGTTGAACCCCTACCGCAAATTGTTTCTGGCCCTAATATTGTTACTCCTTTATAATGATTCACGAATTTAATTGCCGCCCAACCTAACTGAACCAAATATAAACTGCGTTTCAGTCAATGGCCGGTAAAAGCAAGCAGGGAGCGCCAAAGACTGGCAATAGTTAATTTTTAAACATTAGAGATTGAGGCGACAATTATCGGATTTCTCGGGTGTGCGTGCATCTCGCTGTAGAACGGCACTTTGGGTATCCAGCAAATTAGGCTAGGGCTTGTTAGAATGGCAACTCAACTTCCTAACCTTTCCACAAGGGCGATTTTTTTTAAATCGCCCTTTTTTATTTTATAATATTGATGGCCTCGTAAAAAGTCCGAATGAGACGGTTTCGTAAAAAGTTCAAATTCAAGGCGTGCAAATTTCGTAATCATGAAGCGTACTTATAGTACGTTGAATGATTGCGAAATGCAGCACAACGCAGAAGTTGGACTTTTTACGAAAC